>JANLQO010000116.1:0-4757 GCA_031367855.1 Planctomycetia bacterium
CGCCGACGGCCACTGGGCCTATCATTAGCCTGCCTCGAACCCATGGCGACAGCGTGTCGCCGCCCCCCAAACAGCGGAATCCCCATCCAGACAACTCAAAATGCCCCAAAAAACACTCGTCCGCACTGTCATCATCCCCGCCACATACCATCCACCCCACGACGTGGCGGCTCGGTTGGCTGCCTGGCTGGTTAGGGAAACGTCTTTGTACCCCGAACGGGTTCGAGATCGGTTTTGGATTCCTCTGTCAGACGAGGCAGGGCGCCGACTGTTTGGCGGAAACTGGCACAAGGCAGTTACATCGGCAGTGGAGACAGGCCTTGCCGTACGGCACGATAGCTACTCCACAGGACGAGCCGAAAACGGTTGAACGAAAAACCGTCCGTTTTGCAAGGCGATACGACTTTGCAAGAAGCATCTTGCTGCTTCGGCGAAGCCATACACGCTCAAAAAAGCTGTAAAGAAAGAGACTAACTACAACCTATCCGAAGCCGGAACGTGGCTGGCGCAGTGGCTTCCTGACTTCGTCCTACCCTCAGACATAGAGCCAACATCTCTTTGGAGCGCCTGCCACGTCGAGGCGATCCGAGCGAAGCTGTTTTACGCGACCCAATGCCCTCAAGGTCGATTTCACTCAAACTTCACGACAATGTCCAAAGCCAACCGAGCAAGGCTCACGCATAAGGAACACAAACTTACCCGCCTTGACATCCAGTGCAGTCAGCCGACACTCCTGGACGCCATGCTGATACAACAAAGGAAGTGCAGGAGCACGCAAGCTTCCCATAACTTGATATGTCACACAGATAGCGATTTTTACGAGGCCTTGCTGCCCATTGCGAGACAATGCGACAACTATTGGGATGTGAAACGCAAGGCTTCCGCACGCAGTTCTTCGGCAAACCAGTCACCAGAAACGAACTGGAAACGCCAACGCCCATCGAAATGGATACGCGACGACGTAAAGGTGAACTTACTAAAAGCGCTGTTTGCAAAGAATGCTGTCATGATGCGACAACCAGCGTTCGTAGCATTGGAAAAGCTCTACCCTGCGCATGCCGCCTACATTACCGAGACCAAGCGCGACGACTACCGAACGCTGGCCCGCGACCTACAACGAATGGAAGCCACTATCATCATTGACGGAGTTTGCGGCCACCTGTCCACACACCATCCCGACACGCCCGTGCTCAGCATTCACGACGAGATAATTGCGCCACAGGACATGTCCAACCTTGTCCACCAGCTCTTAATTTCTGAGTTCGGCAAGTACGGCCTGACGCCCAAAGTATTGATTGAAAATTTGTCGCCAGTGTGACTTCCAACGAAGCGACACTGTGTCGCCACTGCCCTCCCACACCGTCACGATTGTTTCGCACTCGACCGACGCGCAGCGGCGGACATAGCAGCTCTCTCGTGCGCGCTCTTCATCGTCCCCGCTTGCCACTTCGGAATTGACGCACCAACACGCCGACCGAACGGAGCCCTCGCAACTTTCTGCGCCTCGCGATACAATTTTTCGAATCCATCCTGAGGCGAAGGAAGCCTAAGGCGTGGTGAACGGCATCGACCAACTTATTCGGAAAGTAACAAGAAATGGCAAAACAACCAAAAGGAAAACCGAAGCATCAGATTCACGAGGTAGGAGGAGATGCTTTAGAGGGAGCGCAAGCCAAGCAGGCAGGTGCAAACTTCGAATGGTACTCCGGGCGGGTTACTCGACTTGGATTCTACGAAGTTGCAGGCGGACGTAGCGTTTCCATTATTTGGGATGTCGGTGGCGTGTCTTCTCAACAAGGTGACATTACCGACGAGCAATGGGAAATATTCAAATTGGCTTTTCAAACAACGGGGCGAATCGCTGTTCTAAGCGATTTACCACCGGATGGCGCCATGTATGATTACCGCTTTCTCGAAGTCATCAGGTAATTGCCAAAAAATTAAAGTTTGGCCTGGGATATGCGCGATTGAATTCCGTTTTCGATTGCCTCCATTGTGTTTCTCCGAACTCCCGTTAAGTTGCGCCATCGACAAATTTCGCTGTGGGGCAGCTACTTGCATTTAAGAACGACGAAATATGACCCAACAAGAGATCTTACAGATACTTCGCCAGATTTCTATTAACCTTAATGAGGGTCATCCCGGTCGAGAATATATTATTACTCCGGCAGTAGATGACGCAACGGATGGTGCTTTACAGCAAGTTCTATACAGCGCAATCAAAGGGGTTGGCGGGCAAGATTGTACGAGTTGCACTTTGACGGTACTTACTCGTTCGACTGGTACTGCCGAGACTTTTAACGTCGAGGTTTTTCAAGACAAATTTGGAACGGATGTTCGATTAGCAGGTTTTCTACCAGAATTACGCCATGTAAAGTCCATGAGGGAGCTTGTTGTTCTTGACCGCCAGTCTTCGCCATCACGAATGGTCTTGGTTCAAGATGACTGCGACGAAGAATCGCTAGAAGCAGACAATAAAATCGCTGTCGCCGGGGTGGAAAGTTTTGCCGAATTAAATTTCGCAAGTATTTCTCGCGCCTTGTTCAACCTTTCGGTCGCCATGTTGGCAGTAGGCTCCGCAGAAGTGTAAGAATTGTGTGAGACTGAGTCACAGACAATTTCAAACGGATTGCGCATCTTGCCAATGCTATAGTTGCAAGTTTCCGGGATTTTTGCAGCGCCGGTATTCTCACCAAGCCGATTGAAGTGAGTCAATTCACATTGGCTCGATTGCGGTTTCCAAAGGTCGCGGTCGAGGGTTCAAATAGCGCATGTGAACCTTCGAGCACTGACTTAGCGACATCCTCGCTGTCGCCAATTTCAGCCACTGACGATGTGGCGAAGGTAACAGTTTTTTGAGCCCTTGAAATTCAAGCCGGTGCGGTAAGAATTGGTGCCCTATGCCGCAAACCGTTCAGTGGGGTGACGTGCCAACCGCATCGTGTCGACGACTATCTTCGCCCTCCACCACGCGCTGAGGCTGACTTCGGTTCGAATGTTGGCAACAGTCGCATAGTGGTCGTATTACGATACGACACATTATCGCCTTGCGGGTTACCACTAAGCGAGAGCATGTCGCCTCTTGCTGCAGTCGAAGCCTGTCCACCTGCCTCGGCCCCCAACCAGTCGAGGTTCCGCTGGTTAGCCTATCATCGTCTTGCGTTGATTCACTGCACTACTCTCTCGACTGGGGATGGGCTGCGGCGTATCGGTGACCAAGCTCCGCCTTCCGCTTTGCCCCAAAAATCATTTATCTAAAGGTTCCCGTACCGTCAGGATTGTTTCGCCCTCGAACGCGATCCGATGCTCACGAAGCAGATCACTCGTGCGGGCTCCCCATCGTCACCAACTATCACTGCGGAATTGACGCACCATCGCCCTCAAGCACACGCCAAACATGCAACGCTCCAGACAATTCTCGCGCTAGCCGTCTGCACATTGCCGTACGTGGATTTGCCAACCGCTGCCACTCTCGGCGTTCTCACTAGCAAACCCGTGCCAGGGGACCCCAACGCAGACCCTGTCACTAGGGATTTGCTCGTTTCACTCTGATCGTTCTGCTCAACGGTTCCTCCCGAGTGAGTGAAATGCCTACATCCGAATGCGATAGGCAGTTTCAATCACTCTAGTTCAAAGGAACCTCAAAATGGCAAAATCCACTACCCTTAGCAGCAAGCCGGCAACCAACAAGCCAGCCCACGAAATTCGCTCCGGAGCAATCCGCTGCACAGTTTGGCGGAATGCCTCAGAAAAGGGCGACTGGTACAGCGTCAACATCACCCGCAGCTATAAAATCGGAGACGACTGGAAGGAGACCACGCAATTCAACAAAGACGACCTGCCAGTAGTCAGCAAACTCTGCGACCTAGCATTCGGTTGGATCTTGCAGCAAAACTAATCCCCTTCATCGGCTCGGAGCACCTTCGCTCCGAGCCTTCTTTCGTGCGCTAGCGGAACATCAGCCAGCAAACATACCCGCCGCATCCCAACACATGCACGCCCACTGCGCACAGCGGCTCCAGCCATCCTTGCAGCAACTCTCGCCCTGAACATGTCAACCGCTCCTCTACCCGGCGCTCCCACGCTTGCTCATGCCAGGGAACCCCAATGCAGCCCTGTCATTCCGCCAGCTAGTTTCGCTCTGGTCGTTCCACTCATCGGCTGTCCCCAGGCCTGAAAGAAAGTTTTTCAAAACCAATGAAAAAACTTCTCGTTTCAGTCCCTAAAAGGAACACCGACCATGGCAAGTTCAGCAGCAGATCGCACCACAGATGACTACCTCAATCGCTTCTACCCAGTTGTTTGCCGCATGGCAGCATCAAGATTCAAAGGCAACGAAACACTGATCAATGACACCATCAGCGTGGCATGGGAAATCTACTCGGCCGCCAACTCGGATGTCACACCCGGCAACGTCGGATATTATGCCGTCAAGACGGTTGCAAGTCGCCGTTGGATGCAAGGTTCAACCCGCTGCCCCTCCACTGTGACGCAAACAGCCACCCAACCAACCCTCTATCATTTCGACTTCGACGACTACTACCAGTCAAATCAAAACCCAGCCCGCATCGCAGCGCTCCGCATTGACTTCACCGAATGGCTCCGCAGTCTAACCCATCGTCAGCAAGACCTCGTCAAGATGTTAGCTTCTGGTGAATCGACAGCCGACGCAGCGCAAAAGCTTGGATGCTCTCCCGGCAACATCTCGCAATACCGACGCCGACTCGAACATAGCTGGCACGAATACCAAGCTTGAT
>JANLQO010000127.1:0-4731 GCA_031367855.1 Planctomycetia bacterium
AAAGCCCGACGAACTTGCGATGGCTGGAGTCGTCGAGAATTGATCCAAGCCGGCGGTGCTGGTCTGTTGGGTTTGTCGCTGCCGAAACTGCTGGCGGCTGAATCTCAATCTGCGGAGTTAAAACCCAAAGCCAAGTCGGTCATTTTTCTGCTTTTGTTCGGCGGTCCAAGTCAACTTGAGACTTTCGACATGAAGCCCAACGCACCCGAGCTGATTCGCGGACCTTTTCGTCCCATTGCTTCGCGCACTCCAGATCTGCTTATTAGCGAACACCTACCGCGTATCGCGGATGTGTCGGACAAGTTCTGTGTGATTCGAACTATGTCGCATTCGTTCAACGACCATAGTGGTGGAGGCCATTACATTCAAACCGGGAAACGCTGGCACGTTCCGATTGGAGCGGGTTTCAGTCCCACGCCTAAGGATTGGCCTTCGATCGGGTCCATCGTTGAATACCAAGACCAACTGAGGCACGGCATGCACAAACCCCTGCCGGGATACATGGTCGTCCCCAATTCGCTTGGCCGATTGCAAGAGGCTGGTCAATACCCGCGTCCCGGTGAACACGCAGGTTGGTTGGGGCAGCGCTACAATCCACTGACCACCAAAGTTGATAAGAAGTCGCTGACCGACAACCCCTACTGGCGGGATTGTATTGACGAAGAACTCACTTTCCAGTTTGCTGGAATGGCGGCCAACGATTCTATCACGCTCGATCAATGGCAAAAGCGACGGTCGTTGCTGGATCAATTTAACGATCAAGTTCGACGTTTTGATCAACCCAGGCCTGCATCGAACTTCGATGCATTTCGCCAGCGCGCGTTCGAACTCGTGACTTCGGAGAAAACTCGCGTAGCGCTCGATATCCGTAAGGAAACACCGGAACTACGCGACCGCTATGGTCGACATCTGTTCGGTCAGTCATGTTTGATGGCGCGTCGGTTGGTGGAATCCGGTGTGCGCTATGTTACTGTGCATTATGACTGTGTTGATGGTTACAGTTGGGACTCGCATCAGAACAGTAATGACGTAAAAAAACACTTGTTACCGACTTTTGATCAAGCTTTCGCGGCTCTTCTAAGCGATTTGGATGAGCGCGGCCTACTGGCTGAAACAATGGTGGTGGCGACGGGCGAAATGGGGCGCACACCCAAAGCCAATGCGCAATGGGGACGCGATCATTGGAGTACGCTGTTTCCAGCCGTGGTAGCCGGCGGCGGAATCGTTGGGGGCCGTGTATACGGCAAATCGGACAAGGAAGCTGCCTATCCGATCGAAAATCCTGTTTCACCGGAAGACCTCGCAGCAACCATCTATCACGCACTCGGCATTTCTCCTGAGTTGCGTGTACTTAATAGCGAAAACCGCCCTACGAAAATTGTCGACGACGGCCAGCCTGTTACGGCGCTTTGGAGCTAAGGATTCAGCGACGATTACGTTGGATACGTCAAAGCTGGAATTTTGCCTATAATGTTGGGTTTGCAGTGGCAAATTGTTAGCCGATTGGCAACCTTTGACGCGTGGCGTTGTTAAAAGTCCTTTGAAGATTTTCACTACAGGCTCACCCAAGGCATGAAACAACAGGAATCGCAAAATCCTCTAAAGCGACCTGGCATGCTTAGCAAGTTTGTTTCCGACATGCCGTCGCTGGGCGGTGGTCGCTTAGTCGCTGCGCTCGAAGGACAGAGCCGAGTTTTCGAGCAAATAGCCACTGGCCAATCGCTGACATCGATCCTAGGGGAAATTACTCTATTGGTAGAGCAATTGATACCAGAATCGATCTGTTACATTTTGCTAGTTGATGATGCGGGGCAAAATCTGAACTATGCAGCGGGCGATCGTGCGCCCGAATCGCTGAAGAAAACCGTTGTTCCGATCCGCGAGGGCGAGGGGGCATGTGGCAGCGCTGCTTGGTCTCGCACATCGGTCATTGTGACGAATTGTGTCACAGATACCCGATTTCAGAATTATCGCGCAATCGTAAATGAATTGGAATTGCGATCATGTTGGTCGGCGCCGATCTTCGAATTCGCTCAAGCTGATGACGCTACTCAGAAGTCAGAGATAAATCGCCGGTTTCCCGTGCTCGGAACGTTGGCAATATGTCGACGTTTTTGCGGCGAGCCGGACGAGGAAGCTCGCAGCAGCATGGAAACGGCCGCGAGATTAGCGGAAATCGCAATTTGCCGAATTCGTGCGATTGAGGAGTTGCGTGAAATCGAAATGCGTTATTCCGTCATGTCCGAAATTAGTCGTATTGTTACTTTCGGCTTGTCGCGCATCAGCGAGAGCGGAGCATGGAGGATCGATTGGTCGCGGCCGCATGTCGGATTAATAACCGGATTTAGTCCGCGCGAGATTTTGGGTGCTAGTTGGGAAGGGCTGATTCATCCCGATGATTTTCCGAAGTGCTATCACATGCTGTCGGAGATCGTGACCCTTAAAACGTCTAAGATTGATGTACGGTTGATGACAAAATCCGGTCAACCAATCCCTGCTCAGATTCATGTAAAGCTTGACAAGCTGGATTTAGCTACGGGGGCAGCTACGTTAATCGGCGGTCTGCAGGATGTTTCCGAGTTCAAAGCGGTCGAGTCGGCCCTCCGCAAGAGCGAAGAGCGTTTCGAATTGGCGGTTTCGGGTACCAACGATGGCTTGTGGGATTGGAATTTGTTAACGAATGAGTTGTATTATTCGCCGCGCTGGAAGACGATGCTCGGATATGAGCCGCATGAACTCGGCAATGATTTCGAAACTTGGACATCATTGCTCCATCCGGAGGATCTTGCTCCGGCACTATCGAAGTTGAAAGAGTTTCTGAACTCACAGTCGAATCGATACGATCTTGAGTTTCGCATGCGAACCAAGCAGGGTGATTACCGTATAGTGCAATCGAAAGGGACTTTGTCGCGAGATTCTAATGGATTGCCCACACGCATGGTGGGGACACATCGAGATTTAACCGAGCGCAAGACGGCGGAGTTGGCGCTGCGTCGCAGTGAAGAGTTTTTGCGTCGAGCGCAGGTGATTGCACACGTTGGCAACTGGATTTTGGATTTGGAAACCCAAGTATTCGAATGCTCGGCGGAGGCGGCTAGCATTTTTGAATTAGGGGGGACGACCTGCACATTGGAAACCTGGTTGCAGATGGTTCACCCTGACGACCTGCCGCGCATAAGGAGAGCCTACGCGGCCATGCTTGCAGGTGCGCCATTCGATCTAGAATACCGCTTAGAATGCCATGGCCGGATGAAGTGGGTTAGTTCTAAAGCGACGCTCGAATTGGATGGCACGTTTCGAACACCACATTTGGTGGGCGTGACACAAGATATCAGTGCACGTACCAAGTTGGAAGAACAACTGCGTCAATCACAAAAGATGGATGCGTTTGGCCAATTGGCCGGTGGCGTCGCACACGACTTCAATAACCTACTGACGGTCATTAACGGTTTTTCGGAACTTTTATTAGCTGAAATGCCAATAGGTGAGCCGCGGCGCGAATTTGTGGAACAGATTCAACAGGCGGGCGAGCGGGCAGCAGCTCTCACGCGACAATTGCTAACGCTAGGTCGACGTCAGTTCACCGAGCCACGAATCATCGATTTGAATGAAATCATCGTTCGCTCGGAAGCAATGCTCAAGAGATTGATTGGTGAAGATATCGTGGTACAGACGAATTACTATGACAACCTGCCGCATATCAAGGCGGATCCGGGGCAGATCGATCAAGTGATTCTAAACTTAGCGGTGAATGCGCGCGACGCAATGCCTCAGGGTGGACGACTAAACATTGAGACTGGAATTTGTTTACACAGCCAACCCGTCAAGCCTTGCGGACTCGAAGATCTTCCTCCAGGCGATTATGTCCAGTTGGTTGTTTCCGATACCGGAGTCGGAATGACGGACGAAGTGAAAGCAAGAATCTTTGAGCCCTTCTTTAGTACCAAAGGCGTCGGCAAAGGCACAGGCTTGGGTTTGTCTACAGTATATGGAATTGTGAAACAGAATCACGGTGCCATTGCGGTCACATCCGAACCAGGGGCGGGCGCATCGTTTCGAATCTTGTTTCCCGTTGAACAGGCTTCGGCACCAGCGGTCGAAAATACTGCGCCGCTGCCGGTTACGGGTGGTTCGGAGACTATTTTGCTCGCGGAAGACGAAGATCTTGTGCGCCAAATCGTGACTACAACGCTCGAAACACAGGGTTATATAGTGCTGGCTGCACATTCTGGCGAATCAGCCTTAGAGCTGGCGAGCCGGTATTCAGGGCAGGTGCACCTATTGATAACCGACATGGTGATGCCGGGCATGACGGGTACCGAGTTGGCCGACCGATTGAAGGAGAAATATTCCAATTTGCGAGTGCTCTACATGAGTGGCTATACAGAAGATAAAGTGGTGCGTTTCGGGTTGTTTTCCTCAACCGAGGACTTCATTCAGAAGCCCTTTACGCCGACGCATCTGAACCTCAGCGTACAAAAGTTGCTGGAGAATCGTACATCGACAATCCGCGATCATTAGGCGGGGAAAACGGGCTTTATCCATGTTAGTTCAAGCGACCACCAAATTTGGCTTCGCATTAATTCTTCTCCTGAGCAACGCCGCGCTAGATGCCCAAACTCGCGATGTTCAAACTCTCGATACGCAAGAGGCGAAGAATGTCAATTTTGAGGACTTCTTCGTCGACAAGGCACTTCGCGTCGAACTCTATAACTGTGGTGACGCGGCTGC
>JANLQO010000140.1:0-2169 GCA_031367855.1 Planctomycetia bacterium
CGGTGGCAGTCGGTTTGCAGCGCCGCCACGAGCCGGCTTACCAAGCCACGATTTCCCGATTGCAGGATGGAGCGATTGGTCATATCAACTTTTGCAGAGCGTATTGGAATCAAGGTGCGAGTTGGTCGCGACCGCGTGCTCCACAACAATCGGAACTTGAGTTTCAACTTCGCAACTGGGGCTATTTCAATTGGCTTTCGGGCGATCACATCGTTGAGCAGCACGTACACAATTTGGACGTGATCAACTGGTTGCTTGACGGGCATCCCGAACGCGCTCAGGGGATGGGTGGCAGGCAAATGCGGACGGGCGCCGAGTTCGGACAAGTTTACGATCACCACAGTGTCGAGTTCACTTACCGTAGCGGCGTAAAATTGTTAAGTATGTGTCGGCAAATTCCGAATTGCTGGAACTCGGTCGGTGAATTCGCGCACGGGTCGGCAGGCTGGGCAGATATCTCGGCCGGCAAAATTTTTGATCAAAACAACCAGTTGATTTGGCAAGCCGATCCGCTTCGGCGAGGTCATGCGGGCGAACTGGAGAGTTTGTTTGCGGCGCTGCGGTCCGGGATTTTTCCGAACGAGGGCCATTATGCCGCAGCAAGCACGCTGACCGCCATCATGGGTCGCATGGCGACTTACTCGGGCAAGGAACTGACGTGGTCCAGTTGTTGGAACAGCCAGTTGTTGCTCGCCGATGTCGCATCTTTGCGTACACTGCATGATGTGGCCCCTTGCCAACCAACCGCAGACGGCCAGTACGACGTTCCACAACCCGGTGTCTGAAAAGGTGTCAGGTACCTTTTCAGGTAACCGATTGTCGAGAAACTGCTTATGTCCCACTTGCTGCATTTGCCCTACATCAAGTTCGTTAGCATCTTCGCTTCGATATGGATGTTGATCGTGCTACCGCAGCCTGGCTATGCTCAGCGGACGCCGGGTCCAGCGGTCGGCACAACAGCAGCAGTGGGCACCTTAGTTCTTCACGGCGGCGGTCATGTCAGTCATGAACTTCGGACAGCATTCACACAGTTCGCTGGGGGTGATCAAGCCAAAATTGTGATTGTGCCAACTGCCGACGTTTCCACCCCGACCGATCGCAGTCGTCTACTTGACTGGCAACGCTGCCATCCACAAAGTGTCCAGCTGCTCCATGCTGAATCACGCGAAGAGGCCAACCGCGAAGATTTCTCGCGAGTTCTCGATGAAGCGACTGGCGTTTGGTTCAGCGGTGGCAAGCAAGGGTACCTGGTCAGCGTCTACGAAAACACGCCGGTCATTGATCGCATTAAGAAGCTTATCGATCGCGGCGGAGTCGTCGGTGGAACTTCTGCTGGTGCCGCCATCGCGTCGACACCGATGCTGATTTATGATCGCATGCAAGATGGTTTTGAATTTCTGCCCGGTACCATTATTGATCAACACTTTCTCACCAAAGGTCGCTTGCCTCGATTGCAAACGGCCTTGGCGAATTACCCTAGTTTCGTTGGCTTCGGCATCGACGAAGCGACCGCGCTGGTGGTGCGCGGGAATCAGTTCGAAGTACTCGGAGATTCTACCGTTACCGTGTGCCTCGCCAATTTAAACAACCAGGAACAATATGTGCGGGCGCTCAAACCCGGCGACAAAGGCGATCTGCTGGCCCTGAGACAATTAGCCAAATCCCGTCATTAGGAATGATGCTTCGCGTTCCGTTCGAAACACAATTTATACGGGTGTGCTGCGCGTGAGATCGTTCCCAAATGGGTCACGGTTCTTGCGGGTTGCATTACGTTTGTAGGACGCGTGACGAGAAATGGTACAGTGATCGTTAGCCCAAGAACGACGCATTGGTTCAATTCGTGTTAGGCAATCATGGGATTCGTTCCTAGGAATTGCAGTCTGCTATCGGCGAGACTCGAATATTTTTCCCAGATCTTTTTGTGCTCACTGCCGTGGATGATGCTATCGTGAAGGACGCGTTAACAAGAGGATACTCTATCAAGATCGAATATTATGCAATGATTCCGCAGTTCAGTTCAGAGAGAATCGTGAACGAGTGACCTGAAGAAATCTGGCAGCGCAAGCTGTCAGTTTATCAAGCAAAACAAATGCGGGGTGTGGCTCAGCCTGGTAGAGCGCTGCGTTCGGGACGCAGAGGCCGCTGGTTCAAATCCAGTCACCCCGACTA
>JANLQO010000148.1:0-18955 GCA_031367855.1 Planctomycetia bacterium
GCCCCGTCGTTGCTACCCAAAAAAGAACTCGCCGTAACTCGAAAAGTCGCCTAAACTAAACCCTAACCCGTGAACGGTTACAGCCAAGATCGAAGGCGATATGCTGTCGTTCTTACTGACAGTTGATTTTCAAGGGACTTCTGTGAAACTTGATTTTAAAGGCAAAGTCAAAGGTGATGAAATTGATGGAAACGTGACGGCCACGACGGGCGAAGGCTCGCAGGAGTTTCCGTGGACTCCCAAGCGCAGCGTGCTGCTGGAAGATGTCGTCGGTGATTGGCAAATGAAGATTGAGACCGGCGACCGCACACTTGAACCCATCGTCACTATTTCCAAGGAGGGTGATAAGTACAAGGCCAAGTATGTCAGTGGACAAGAACTGAACGTCGACGCCACCGATCTGAAGGTTGAAAACAACCAGCTTAGCTTCACCGTCTCAGCCGAGGTCAATGGGACGAAAATCAAAGCCGATTACAAAGGTCGGCCCTACGGCGACAAAATTCAAGGCAATATCGCTTATGTACTAGGCGACAACTCGGGTGAAATCGAATTTACCGGTGCGCGAAAGGCCGCTGAAAAGAAGTAACTGAGTTGGCGAGTTTGGCAATTCAGCTGCAAGCACAGGGACTTTGCGACGGATGGTCTCAGTAGCGACCATGGGTGTTGGCATTGGGCACGGCGCCCTGGTTGTAATTCTGCTGACCGTACTGAGCCGTAGGCTGTGCGTAGTTGCTGCTGGGCTGTCCGTAAGCCGTCGATACGGGGCGGCCATACGCATCGAGCTGCTGGTATGGGCTCGACGCGGGTTGCTGGGCGCCAGTGGCCTGTTGCTGAGCTAACCACTGGCGGTACTGTTGTTCACGTAGTTGCTGTTCGTAGAGTTGCTGTTGTTGGTATTGATATTGTTGCTGTTGATACAACTGCTGTTGCTGTAGGCTGGTTTGACTGCGAGTATCGCTAGGTGAGGCGGCTTGTTGATTGTAGCTAGGTGATGCATACGGAGGCTGTTGCGCGTACGTTTGTGGCTGCTGGTAAGTGGGTTGCTGCGAGTTGTAGGTGGGTTGCTGTGCGTAGGGACTGGTAGGCTGCGTTATCGTGCTGCGATAGTCGCGTTGCGCTGTGCTAGGCTGCGTGGATGGAAAATTCGCTGAAGGCACGCGCGCAGGAGCCGTTGGGTACGATTGGCCGTAGCTCGCTGGTGGATTGTATCCCTGCGTTGCATTGGATATTCCATGCAAAAAATCCGATGCGGCATTTCCTAGATCTTGAAGGCCACCTTGGTTTTCAAAGTTGTTGTACCCGTCGCGTGTTTTCTGCAAGACGTTAGCTGCTGCTTGTGGATCGACGGTTACGCTGGGGAGCCCATTATTCCAGTTAACGTGGAGTAAACCAGCCACGATCATGCTGGGCACGCCAATCAACATCAAAAGCGGACCCAGGCGAGTATCGGCAACCCGTTGGATTGGTGCGGGCAGCGCGAGCGCAAGCAAACTTGCCGCACTTCGCGATGCGGATCGTCGACTAGATCGCCTTGTTCGATACCGAGCCATGATGCACTACTCCAGCAACGTCGCGGCCGATCTTGACAACAATTGCCACAGATCGGTGGTTGCCGTCCGACGGTACCAAATCGAGCGCGGCGTCGCCAGAGCGGAAATTCCCGAGGCAATGGGGGTTGTGAGCCGATGCAGGCAGGGACTCGACAGCGCTTAACGTTCGACTTATGTTGCTAGCTTTGTTCAGCGATGATTCGCAATCTTTGTCGTTTTAGCGAGGGACATTTTCCGTGCCGCTCCCAAAGCAAATCTTATTGTTGTTGCTGGTCGGCGTTGCCCTTTGGTTCACGATCCAATGGGTCTTTGCTCTGCGACGCAGTGGCGATGCACGCTGGCCCAGCCCATACTTACTGATAGTGGGATTCATCACCGATTTTCTTGATACATTGGGGGTTGGCTCCTTCGCGACTACAACCACCCTATTTCGATTCGGCAATTCGGTGGAAGACTCGAAGATTCCAGGTAGCTTGAACGTCGGTCACACCCTGCCGACCATTTTGCAAGCGCTCATCTACATTTCTGTAATCGAAATTGACTTATGGACCCTGTGGCTGTTGATCGGTGCCTCCGTAATCGGCGCCTACCTGGGCGCTGCCTTCGTAACTCGCTTGCCAAAACGAGCGATCCAGATCGGTATGGGAAGTGCCCTGCTGGTGGCTGTCACGTTTATACTCGCCAAGCTGTTGGGAGCGATTCCGGCAGGTGGAGAGGCATTGGGTTTGAGTGGTGTTTCACTGGCCATCGGTTTGGTGGGTAATTTTGCTTTCGGTGCCCTGATGACGATTGGGGTGGGCGCGTATGCGCCCATCATGATCATGGTCAGTTTGCTTGGCATGAACCAGAAGGCTGCCTTTCCACTGATGATGGGCTCGTGCGCGTTCTTGATGCCGGTGGCAAGTTATCGATTCGTCAGGTCGGGGAAATACGACGCACGGGCCGCACTCGGTTTGACCCTGCTCGGGTTGCCGGGAGTTGCGCTCGCCGCTTGGGTTGTGAAGGAAATGTCTATCACCGCACTGAATTGGATGGTTGTGATAGTCGTCATCTACACCGCCCTGTCAATGCTGTATGCTGCCACTCAGCCTTCGAAAGCTGAGCCAAATGGAACCGCAGATGACGCAGATTAACGCAGATGATTTGTTGGATTAGCATCTGCGTCTATCTGTGCAATCTGCGGTTAACTGGTTGTCCTAGGTTATTGGCCATGTAGTGGGAACGAGTTCGCTGCCACTGCCTCGCAGAACCGTTAGTGAGTTGTTGGCTTAATTCACAGGGAAACCGCGGTAGCGCAGCAGCGCCGAGATATCGACGTCGCGGCCCCGAAACGCGCGGAAGCCGTCGGCTGGGTCGATCGTATTGCCAACTGACATGATGTTGTCATGCAGCTTTTTCGCAAGTTTAGGATCATAAAAACTGCCAGCTTCCTTGAACAACTCAGCGGCGTCGGCCGTGAGAGTATCGGACCAAAGGTAACTGTAGTAACCTGCTGAGTAACCATCATCAGCGAAAATATGCGAAAACTGAGGTGTGCGATGACGCATCACTAGTTCTCGAGGCATGCCGAGCGCAGCCAAAGTGTCGCGTTCAAAGGCATCGGGATCGATTTTGGTTTCGCCCGCAAGGTGCAGCTTCATATCAATCAACGCGCTTGCCAAATACTCAACCGTCGCAAAGCCTTGATTGAAGGTGGTGGCCTTCTCGATTTTGGCGAGCAGTTCCTTCGGCAGCGGCTGTCCCGTTTTGTAGTGCACGGCAAACTTGCTAAGCACCTCCGGAGTCGTTAACCAATGCTCGTTCAGCTGCGAGGGAAACTCGACGTAGTCGCGGGCGACGTTTGTGCCCGACTGAGAAGGATATTGGACTTTCGAGCACAATCCATGCAGCGCATGACCGAACTCGTGGAACAGTGTATCTGCGTCGTCCCACGAAATTAAAACCGTTTGCCCTGCGTCGGCTTTCACAAAGTTCGAATTGTTGGACACAATCGTCGTGATTGGCATGGTCATGTACTCTTGGTTGCGGTACGCGTTCATCCATGCGCCGGAGCGTTTGCCAGCCCGCGCGTAGGGATCGAAATACCACAAGCCGACGTGGACGCCAGCTTTGTCGAGTACTTCCCAAACTCTCACGTCGGGATGATATACCGGCAAATCGTTGATCTGTTTAAACTGAAAGCCATACAATTCACCAGCCGCCCACATCATGCCTTCGCGGAGCTTTTCCATCTGCAAGTAAGGTTTGACTTCGTTGAAATCGAGTGCGTACTTGGCGGTACGAACTTTTTCGGCATAGTAGCGATAATCCCACGGTTCGATGGTGATCTTAGCGCCTTCGGCATCGGCAATCTTTTGCATATCGGCGACTTCTTCGCGGACGCGTGCCACCGCTTTCGGCCACACTTTCAACATCAGGTCCATGGCGGCTTGCGGCGTCTTGGCCATTTGCCGCTCCAGTCGCCAATGAGCATGCGTTTCATATCCAAGCATCTTCGCGCGGACCGCACGCAATTTCAGAATCTCAGCAATCAAGCCGTTGTTGTCATGCTTGTCACCGTTATCACCGCGACTGTAGTATGTTTTCCAGACCTTCTCACGCAGAGCTCGATTTGAGGCGTAAGCCAAAACTGGTTCCATGGACGAGCGCGTGTTTGTAATCGCCCATTGGCCTGGCTTCTTCAGTTCCTTGGCGGCGTTTGCCATGGCCGAAATGACGCTTTCGGGTATGCCAGCCAACTCGGCTTTGTCTTCGACCCAGGTCACATAAGATTGCTCATCAGCAAGTATGTTCTGGCTGAAGTCTGTAAATAAACTTGCCAGCCGCGTGTTGATCTTCGACAAACGGGCCTTATCCTCAACGCTCAGTTTCGCACCCTGTCGAACAAATTGTTTGTAGCGTTCTTCGGCTAGTCGTTGTTGAATAGGGTTCAACTTTTTGTATTCGTCGCTGTGGTAAACCGCTTCGATGCGCGCGAACAGCTTCGCATTCTGAATCACTTTGTCTTCGTGTTCCGAGAGCTTGGGCATTACCGTCCGTTCGATATCGGGAATCGGGCCCAGATTGAGATTCGAAGTGTAAACTCCAAAAAGCGTATTGAGCCTTTCGAGTGTTCGTCCAGCTGCTTCGAGCGCCACAACGGTGTTCTCGAAGTTAGCTGGCGCGGGCTCGTTCGCGATTTTCTCAATATCCGCTTGCGACTCTGCAATGGCGACATCGAATGCGGCTACAAATTCTTCTGGGCGCACAAGGTGCCAGGGGGGAACGCCACCGTACGGTCCCAACCAAGGCGCAAGCATTTCAGCAGCGGGCATTGTTTTCTTCTCGTCTCTTTCCTGAGAGCAAACGTAAACCGTCGAACCGCTAACCAACAGCAGGACGGAAGCAATCGCAGTTTTTAGCGTTCGTCTATGCAACATCGTGCACCAACCTCGAGGGTGTAAACGGATCGTCTAGGACGCAGCACTCGCTGGTCGTTCGATCGTTGCCTCCAAGCATAACCTCGCGACGAACCGCTGGGAACAGCCTGGCCGGTTCCAACCGACTTTCAATCCGCGCTGCGTTGTAGCTTGAGTTCATGGAACCAAAGATCGTCGTTAGGAACGTCGAGTTCAAGACGCTGGAATTTGCCGCGCGCGTCCGGGATAAAATGCGCCGTTCCGCCCTCGAACCAAGCAAATTCGTTGCGCCAACGGATTTCGAACGTGTCGTAGTGCAAGTGCTTCAGCTCCGCCACCAGAGCTGGGTACGGGAGCAAATGCAAGATTAGCTGCTCCCCTTCGAGCGATACAGCCGCATCACCGTACATTGGACAACGAAACTTCGCGACGTAGTCCGTAAGTGGATGACTGGGCTTCGTCCCAGCAACCGCAGGTGTGGTTAGTTTGGCGATCTTCGCCGCGAAATCTTCACGCGACTTGCGAAACTTGGCTAAATTTTCTGCACTCCAATCCTTTTTATCGCCATCGAGTAGCACGTCCAACGCTCGATAGGCAAGAAGACTAGTAATCGACGTCATGCTATTCGTGAGCACAACAATTCCTAGCTTCTTTTCCGGAACCATCAACACTTGCGAATACATGCCATCGTAACCACCACCATGCCCAACGACTTTTAATCCTTGATAGTCCGACAGAGCCCAGCCCAATCCATAGGCGCGAAAGTGAGTCGATGGAAAGCGTTGCGAGGGTGTACTCTCGAGTTTGATCGGGGTGTAGGCTTGCCACATTTCATGGGATGCGGTCGCGGTGAAAATGCGTCGTTTGCTATCCACTTCACCTTGCCGTAACTGTAGCCGTAACCAGCGCGACATATCATCTGCACTTGAAATGACGCCGCCGGCCGCAGCCATCGCATCCCAGTTCATCCACGGCATCGGTTGCGAGCGATCGAGGTGCGTTTTGTGTGGCGAGGCATAATTATCTAGCGATATGAGATCGCGTACGCTGGTCGTCGAGCGATTCATTTCGAGTGGCCGGAGAATTCGCTCGCGTACAAAATCTGACCAACTTTGGCCACTCACTGCAGTGATCACTTCTCCTGCGGCGAGAAACATCAAGTTCGAATATCCATAGGCAGAGCGAAATGAACTGGCGGGCTCCAACTCAGCCGCACGTTGGAGAATCTGCTTAGGGCTGTAATCCGTACCCCACCACAGCAAATCGCCGCTGAAGGTTCCCAAACCACTTCGATGGCATAATAAATCGTTGATCCGAATTTCTCGCGTCGCAAATTCATCTCGCAAACGGAACCAGGGCAAATGCTGGGTTACACGATCGTCCCATTTCAATTTCCCTTCATCCACCAAAATCGCTAAAGCGGCAGATGTAAAGGCTTTCGAATTCGACGCGATAGCGAAGAGCGTGTGCTGATCGACCGATTCAACGGCTCCCACACGCCGGTTGCCAAAGCCCTTGCTCAGCAGCACTTGATCGTCTTTGACAATTGCAATGGCTAAACCTGGTACTTGCCATTGCTGTCGCGCCGTTTCGACGTACGATTCAAACTGTGAAATCGTTTCACGAATTGCGCTGGATGTATTTGGTGCAGCAATTTGTTCTTGGGCGAGCGATGTAAGTGCTGCTGCCAAACAGATGAAAAGTGAGTGCAATCGTTGATTTAAGTTCATGCTTTGTCCATTAAAATGTGGTTCATTGGCGAATAACTGTCGGCATGTCTGAAAATGCTGCGTGAACTAAGTCGCACCCGGCATGAGCGACCCACCTAAAAAAACACAGCGGTACAAATGGTCGTACGCTTAATCCGAATGATCCAATAAAGTCGCAGGAATTTTACGGAACACGGCGAAACATCAGCAAACGCACTTCGGGACCATGTTGGCCAGGAATCTTTGTGGCTTGAAGCGTAAGTTCGCCGGGGCCTTTTTCCATCTGTATCACGCCCAGTTGCATCGGCTTGAAATCTTTTACCAGCGACTCAGTGTTGCGTGGAACGCGGTCATGTTCGTTGCCGCGAGCCGGCGGGTTATGCGCTTCCTCGACGGTCGCGAGAAGCTCCGACTTGCCGAATCGCAGGGCGAGTTGAATGCCCGTATCGGCTGGCTCGCAAGCATAATGCATTTCGACGGCAAAGCGACCGCTTTCGAGCACATCAATCGGCCAGGTGATTTTATCGTCGGTGTTAGTCCAGTTGGTGAAGTACGAGCAATTCGGAGCTTTGGCCGAACGCTGGATATTGCCGTGGGGGTCTCCATCGCGCGCGGGCAACTGAGTGAGGTTGCAATCGGCGTGCCCGACCGTGAATGGTCGCCTGTCATCGTTCAAGCCAGTCAGCAGATCTTTCTTCCAGCTGGCAACATCCGCGTTCAACTCAGCCGCTAACTCAGTGAATTTTTCATTTACAGCCTTCGTCTGCCCAGAGTCATTGAGCATATCGAATAGTTGGCCTTGGTCATCGAGCCGAAAATGCTGTGTCCGTACGCTTACTTTGCCCGCCCAATGCGAGTAGAGTTTGCGGTCGGGTAGGGAACTCGCTTCGCCTCGGAGCAGCGGCACGAGGCTGACGCCGTCAAGCGCTTGGGTATTAGTAAGCGGAACTTTCGCCAGATCCGCCAAGGTTGGCAGTAAATCGATTGCGCCACTAATTTGCGCGATGAGTTTTCCAGATGGAATCATGCCTGGCCAGCGCATCAATAACGGCGAGCGGACTCCACCTTCATCCGTCGAACCCTTTTTGCCTTTCATGCCCCCGTTCCAGCGATCACTGTTCGGTCCATTGTCGCAAAAGAAAAGCACAATCGTATCCTGAGACAATTGCAACTCGTCCAGCTTGTTCAGCAATCGCCCGACGTTGTGGTCGATATTCTCCACCATTGCCAACGCTGCTCGTGTAAAGTTCACATCTTCTTTGTCTTTCGCCGTGGCGTTCAAACTCAATTGTTTAACTTTGAAACGATCCCAGTAGGCATCGGGGACTTGCATCGGTGCATGCGGAGTAGGAAAGGGCAAATACAAAAAGAAGGGCCGCTCTTTATTTTGCTCAATAAATCGAATTGCGTGGTCCGTGAAGTCGTCAATCAGGAAGCCCTTGCCCGTCACCAGCTTGCCGTTGTGTTCGAGCGGAGGCGAGAAATAGTCTCCCCAATGGCCCGAGCAAAAGCCGTAGTACTCGCCAAAGCCGCGTGCGTTGGGATGGTAGGGATATTGTGTTCCGTTGTGCCATTTGCCCAGCGCTGCGGTCTGATACCCCGCCGCCTTGAAGACTTCCGCGATGGTGCGTTCACCCAGATTTAGTCGTTCGCCGCCGCGCGATGTGTCGTGCACACCGCCTCGTGGATGATAGCGCCCCGTTAGAAACTCGGCGCGTGTCGGCGAACAGACGGGACAAACGTAGAAGCGATCAAACCGAGCGCCTTGGCGACCGATCGAATCAATGTTCGGCGTCGACAAGTTCGAGTTTCCATTGATACTCAGGTCGCCCCAACCTTGATCATCCGTCAGAATCACAACAACGTTTGGACTGTTCGCAGCCAAGGCATTTATTGAGAAACCGACGGCAAGTGTAAGCAGACTTGCAATAAGACTGATTCTCTTGGCAGCGGAGATCGATGGCATTGGTTTCGTCCGGTGCGGATGGGGGAAGTGAGTGTTTTGCTGTCGCAATTCTAATTCCTGCGACAGGTGATTTGAATCGAGTCCGCAGGAGCATGGGGGTTCCGGGCATGTTCTTTTGTCAAAGTTTTTGCATGCCCTCCAAGGGGTCTGCCCCTCTCCGGGCATGTTCTTTTGTCAAGGATTTTTCATCGGCCTCGCGCGACAGCCATGCCACTTCATATTCCTTCGCATTCAAGATCATTTCACCATCGACACCGTATAACGTAAAATTAAAGAGCGCCCGCTCGTGACTATGAGACAAAAGCTGCACGTGGACTTGGCAAGCTTCCCCTGGGCTCGGAAGCCGCCCGATTTGTAGACGATTCATTCGCACTGGCAATGCAGTCCCAGAAGCAACGCGTTGCCAAGCCAAAATCCCGGTTGCGAATAGACAGGCATCCATGGCTGCACTTGGGATTCTCCAGCCTCGCAAATCGCGTTTGGTTCCTGCCAACTCAATCAGCGCTGGAGCCGAGACTTTTCCCACCAACCCATTCTCAAACAGTGCAACTTTCCGCAAACGCTGTAGCGGCCAACCAACATGAAATTGCGCCTCGGCGGCGGGATAAGCGACAGGCAACCACACCACCGATGGTGGCAGCTGAACCGTAACCTCGTCCAATTTCTGATCACAGCCGACGGTTGCCACGGTCTTGAAATTGGTCCGGTTGGCTTCGATTAACCGGCCATCCCGTGAGAAGAAATCGCTTTGCAGTTTACAGCTTATCGATCCGTCTGCATTCAAGCTCGATTCAATTCGCAGCCTGCGCGGCGTCGGACTAAAGAAACGCAATGCTCGCACGGCTTCAAGTTCGTGCAACACGATGGAATCGTTCGTGGACAAATGCGCCGCAGCAGCTTCGATCAACATTTCAGCCGCGACGACAAACGGCATCAGCGGTGATCTATCGAGCGTATGCTCCGTCAGGAAGGGATCCTTACCGGGATCAACATCCGCCGAGAAGACACGCACGGCGCTGTCGTCCACAGCCGATACAGGATCGAGCAGCGGCGTTTTGATGGAAGTTTTTCCTGAGCGATCGGCCTCAGAGTCAAGCGAATCTCCAGGGTAATACATGCGGTAGTAGCGATCATCTGTAATCAAGACTTCGCTTTCGGCGGAATCTCCTTCAAGCTCTGCTATTAGGTGCTGCAAGCCTTCGGCAGCAGGCATGAAATGCATATCGATCATCTCGAGCGCGAGCCGGGTCTCGGGCTTGGTAGCCATCCCCACATCACCCCACGCATGCCAATGAAAGCCCACAGCTTTGACTTGCGGACGGCGATGCTTGAACCAATCGATCTGCTTGATGAGCATTTCATTTGCCAGGGAATAATCGGTATGACCATTGGCACCGAAACGCCCTGAGATGGAGCCAAAACCCACAAAGTACTCGAGCGGATCCAGCTGCGTGGCATCCATGAGCGCCAGAGCCCCATCGACTTTCGCTGCAATACATTGATCGACTTTCTCAGGCTGCTTGCGATCAAATCGCGCATCCTTTCCGACGCCTGCTCCGTGCAATACACCCTGAATGGGGCCAGATATCGAGCGTACTCGTTCGAGTACGCGTCGCACGGATGCACGATTTGCCACATCGCAAGCGTGATAGTAGGCTTCGATCCCTAAAGATTCTAAGCGACGTAGGGTGGCAGCGATTTCCAACAGTTTTTCCGTATCCTGCCAAGAGTGAACAGGATTTTTGCCTGCATTACGCGCTGCGGTCATGACCTCGGATCGCAATCGACGTAGTCCATCATCGTCCAGTTCCAGCCAACTTGAATCGATTTCTTGCTGCTCAGTCTTACCCAACAAGTGCAGTTTCAGATCGTAGCGGCTAGCCAATTGTTCCGCCACGTAAGCGGTGATGCCACGAGCGCCACCAGTACAAACCCAAGTACCGCCTTGCGCAATCGGCTTCACACGACGTTGTATTGGCTTGCGAACGGCCCGCATCACATGTCGAATTCCACGCTGATAGGACACTTCGGTATCGTAGGACGGAATGCTCAACTCTCTCCATAGGTTTTCGACGACTTCCGCCGGCGATTGTTCTGAGTGAGTATCCATAATCTTTATTGGCAGCGTACGAATGCCCTGCATCCATGACTCCACCAAAATAGACTTCAGCAATCCCGACAGCGCGCCACCCTCTGCGGAATGTATATGGCCGCTGATTCCAAAATCACCACCTTGCGAGGTGACTGCTACAATGCTCGCGTCATCCGCCATCTTGGCTTCAACGATGCGGTTTAACCAACGCTGACAAAGCCAATAATTGCCCATGATCCCTTGGATGCGGCGACTTTGCCAGCGCGCCTCATCCAAGGTAATCTGCGCATCGCTGTCACAGGGAGTAGTTAGGAATAGGTGCGCAACAGGTTGCGTTTTCCATAGCTCTTCTAATTTTCCCGCAAGCCAAATTGGATACTCTTGAGCAGCCAGTCTTACCACATTCAATCCTGCGGTACGAATTCTGGCTTCCAGTTGGCGGGCGATTGGATTGTCGCCGATGATCAATGACGCCCCACTCCAATAAGGCTGTCTGTTAGGCGCATTACGCTGCGAAGCGGGGGCCATGCGAAGGACATAGCGAGACGCAACAGTCGCTCTTGCCACATCGCCTTGTTGGCGCGCCTGATCGTCAGGGTGAGACAATGTTGTTGGTTGTACGACGCTTGCATGATGGGTGAGCCAGTCGTGGTTAAGACGCAGTACTGTCCTGGTCAACTGAAAACTAGAATTTGCGAGCGACAGCAGGAAGCACCGCTGCGCCTCGTCGAACAGCACAGTTAACCCTGGGTGCTGCAAGTCATGGCTCGGCGCTTTCGCAAGCGCCGAACTTCGCTCAATAACCAACACACCGTCACGCGATTCGATGAGCGCTTGTTGGCCGGATTTTGCATCGAGTAATTTCACCCACCAATCGCTGTCAACGCGAATATTTCTCGCGGACTTCAGAGCCTCGTCGAACGAGCAGCCTAGGTCTTCGGAAATCCAGCGCGACAAAACTGCCTGTCCAGCCGCAGCATTGGGCTGCGCGGAATCCAAAACGCCCCCCACCGCCAGCAAATTGAGGTCATGAATTGCCGCCCCCGATTGTAAGCAACCTGCCGGCATTAGCTGAATCGATGTGTGAGTTCCGGACCGCTTGACGACTATGCCAACGATTTCACCACCTCCCTCGTGCAACCAAGCTGGGAGGTCGAGCGTTGCCAGGGACTCTCCTGTCCCTTGTCGCCATACGCAAGATGTTAGCAGCGCCGTGTCTAAAGCTAGAATACTCTGTTGCAAAGTTGCGGAAGTCTCCGCGATCTTTTCGGCAAAGCAAAGGGATGCGGCCGATTGTGCGGCGTCAGCACAGGCTGCACTCTTGCCATTTGTATTTGCATGCGACTGCGCTGCGTTTTTGCGACCCACCATCGCGCGCAGGTTGCTTGACAGCGCTTCGCGATAGGCTGTATTTGTGCTGAGCTGGCAGTCTTTTGCGTCTACGGCAGCATTTGCAGGAAGGGTAACCACAGCCAAGGACCACTCGCACTGGGTTGCCACCGAATCAACTAGCGTTGAAGCTCGCTCGTGTGAACCATCAGTAGCATCGTCGGTCCGCGATCTGTGGCGATTAACAAACTGAGTATCTGACGGTTCAACAGAAATTACAGCCAGCGATGGCAGGTGCTTGGTAGGCTGTTCCATGGCTATAGTCGCCGCAGGCAGGCTTTGCAGCAAAGCGTCCATTACATCGCGCAGTGTGCGGTAGTCAGCCAGCGACTGTCGGCCGTCGGCACCGTGGGCGGTGTTCTGTGAATAACTGTTGCGACCGTCGAAGCTAAATAGCTCGCGTAGTTCACCAAACAATTGGGCTTTCTTAATACTGTCGATTCCCAGGTCCGCTTCCAGATCCGCATCCAGTTCCACAATCTCAGCAGGATAGCCCGTCTGTTCAATTACAAAATCGATTAAGAACTGCTGCAATTGCTGCGGCGCGAGGACGAGACGCTCGTCAGTCACTGAGGTTTGAACAACCGTCGCCCCAGGCGTCTCTCTATAACTGGCATCGATAAGCGTCTCGACTCCGCTGCGAGACGAACCCGGCTCAGCCTCAATGACACTCGGTGTCACGATTGCTTGAAGCCACTGGCCTTTACCCGGCGTCTGCTCGAGTAGTTTGGCAATATCGCGCAGCGTCTTGTAGTGATCCAACGAGAAATTCTGAAGCGATTCAAGGTCAAAGAACTCACGCAACTCACCGAATAATTGAGCCTTCTTGATACTATCGATGCCTAAATCCGCCTCGATGTCCCAGTCGAGTTCAATGATTTCAGCCGGATATCCGGTCTGTTCCACCACGAAATCAATCAGAAACGCTGCAATGCGATCCGTTGCATTCTTCGTGATTTCACCGACACTCGCGGCGACCGATAGTTGCTCTGGAACTTCGGCGGCTCGATTCTGGATAACAGCTGAATCATCGATAAGTGGCTGAGCTGCCATGGATGCTGTTGGAGCATCCATTCCTGTGCCGTAACCTGTAAATGCGGACTGATACGGGCTGGGCTGTTTTGTTTGCGAGCGCCCGAGATTACGCAAGCGGTCGCGACGCGCCTGAGTTGCATCGAAGTGAATGGGCGCCATGGCGATACGCGCTGGCGCTGCAAGCGGACCAGATCGGCTGACTAGGCTCGACCGAGGCTCGCGAGCACCTGCACCCAACAGCTCAATATTTGCTTCGGCGCACAGCAACTGATACTTCGCACCTCGCTTGCTATGATCGGTCGCAATCACTTGGACTGAATCACCCAAATTTTGACGTATCAAGCGGGAGAGCACCTGCTGCGGCCCGACTTCCAAAATCAAACCAATCTTGTCGTGCTTCAGTCGTTGGCAAAGGGCCACGAAGTCCACTGGGTGGGTAAGTTGATCGACCAAATTATTAGCGATCTGAAGTGGGTCCGCTTCGTAACGGACCGTCACGCTGCTGAGGAGTGGAATTCGTGGGGGTTGAATGTCAATCCTTGCCAGACCACTACGAAACGCAGGCTGTGCGGGCAGCAACGCCGGGGTGTGAAATGCAGTTGGAACTGCAAGAATCCGCGTGCCGATTCCTTCGTCATCCAGCAACTCAGAAAGGTGTGCGATGGCCGCTTGTTTTCCGCCAACTACGATTTGCTCGGGCGCATTAACGTGCGATACGAAGAGCGGCAGCGACTCGTCGTGAATCAGCTGTTCTACTTTCTCGCGGCTAGCATGAATGCTCAACATGCTGCAACCTGTAGGGACATTTTTGACGATCGATTGGCAGCGGTGCCAAGTTGCGAGCAGCGCGTTTTCAAAGTCCCAGCATCCAGCCGCTAGCATGGCCGCAAATTCGCCGTAGCTGTGTCCGCTGACCAAAGTCGGCTGGTAACCGCGCTCAAGCAAACACTCGAGCATAATCCAATCGGCAACTAGCATTGCTGCTTGCGTGTGCCAAACGTTTTCACCGAGCGACTCGGTGGGGCACCAAGCCAATTCATCAAAGGTTGGGTGTCCATGCTTGCTGAGCAGGGAATTCGCAACGCTAAGAGCGCGGGCTGCAGCCGGTTCAGTCGCCACAAAGCTATCGAACATACCGTGATACTGCGAGCCCTGGCCAGGGAAGAGCCAAGCTACACGCTCTGAGCGTTCTTCGGGCTTGCACCAAAACACGCCCTGCTCAGCAAGCGGCACACGCGAGGAGGTATTACCCAATTGGGCCGACAACAATTTCAGTTTCCCGAGGATCGATCTCTCGTCGCACACAACGGCTGCGCGCCAAGCATGCTCGTCAGCGTAATTCGCCAGCACTTCGTTCTGGATTTGGCTGACCGTGTAATCGCTGAGCTGGCTTATTTGTTTTTCTAATGCGCTCAAACTCGTTGCACCGAAACGCCAGATACGGCCATCGATCACGCTCGTTTGATTGGGCGATGCGATCGTAGACGCGTTGTTCACAATCCTAGGCTCTTTGGTTGGTTCAACATAGGAACGAACAGCAACGGTATAACTCTGCCCGCTGAACGTATGGCTTGCCAGCACAACAGTCGCTCCATCGGCTCGCGAAGATTCGTCGAGCGTCACCGCAATGAGGTCGGTCAAACCCTGGGCGGCTTGCAAGTGACCGGTCAGCGGCAGCGTTAAAGATTTTTCTAATACCTGTAGCGACCCGCTAGCTTGTTGATCTACCTGCAACGCGCTCGATGCGAGTGCTTGTTCAACCTGCGAATCGACCGCGCGAATTCCAATACTTCCAATTAACTGTTTTACCGGCCTGCAGTAATCTGCTAATCGGTCGCTTGCCAAACTAACAGAGCGTGGGAGCGATTTTGCATCATAGCCAGCTGCTACACCGTCAATGACTGCTAAAACTCTGTCGCCATCGCGCAGGGCATCGCTTAGTCGCTTGAGCATGACTACCGCCACGCCTTCACCCACAAAGTAACCTTCAGTATTTGCGGCAAGCTGATGAGAGTCTCGCAGACGGCCAAATCGTGAAAGCGCTTCCATGGCCGCAACGTCTAAAGCTCGGTGAGCTGCAGCACAAAGAACTTGGTTGACCGTTCGAGTAACGAGCAACTGGCTGGCAGCTTGCAAGGCAGCAAAACTGGAAACATCGCCACTGTCGATCGCCATCGCTCCGCCCATGAGATCGAATGTTTTCGATAGACGGGATGCGAGCGTGCTGCTGGTGAACGAACCGGTTTCATCGAGAAGTGCCGGACAAACCTTTAAAAAACTCGCCTCGTAAGCTGCGGTAAGCGAGTTTGCTTCTAACGCAGTCGCGCCCCGCTCAAGCAACAATTGCTCGAGATGATGCTTGAATTCTGGTAGGCGTAATCCGGAGAACAGGGCATTTCCAAAGTCTCCGCCAAAAATACTGCCGACAATTACGGCCGTGTTTTGACGATCGAAATCCCTTTCCAGGCACCTTGATTCGCGCAGCGCTTGCTCAGCCGCTTCCAGCAGCATAAATTGCAGTGGGTTGGCTTGTGCGATCTGCTTGGGTGGAACCTTGTGCTTGCGCCAGTCATATTCAAAGCCGCGCACAAAGCCGCCGGGAAAGGCATTTGGTCGATTCGCATGGCATCCGAATCTCTCGATCGAAGGCATAGAAACCTGATTGGCGCGGGACCTCAAGAGGCCCCGCAGTTGATCGACGCTGCTTGCACCTGGGATGACCAGTCCCCGACCGATCACGGCGATCGGCTCGCTTTCTGCGGCGGGAGGAAGAAGTTGAGCACGCCTGCCGGAACCCTGCGATTTGCTGGGATTGAAGTGCGATTCACTCTCTAAATATTGCTCGACGATCACATGCACATTCAGGCCGCCGATTCCAAACGCGTTGATCGCTGCGCGGCGCGGGACATTCGCAGCGAGGGTTGGCCAAGGCGCGCATTGAGTAGCCACGTAAAGCGGAATCTCGTCCCACTTAATCGAGCGATTCAGATTCTTCACATTAACTGAGGGGGGGATAGTCGCATGCTGTATCGCCAGCACCGACTTGACGACTCCTGCCAAGCCCGCAGTCTCGAGCGTATGACCGATGTTGGATTTGACGCTGCCCACCGGAATCCGTTGCCCGGGCTGGCAATGCTCTCCGAAGAACTGCGAAAGCGCTTCCATTTCGGTCGCGTCGCCAACTTGAGTGCTTGTCGCGTGGGCTTCGATCATCGAGATCGAAGCGGGAGTAACGTCAGCTGAATAGGCCCGGCAGATAGCTGTGTACTGACCCTCTTTGCGAGGTGCCCAGAGTGACTTGCCACGCCCATCGCTCGAGATTCCGATGCCGCGAACAACTGCGTGCACCCGATCGCCATCCGCTAACGCCCGTTCTAGCGTCTTGAGTACGATTGCAACGTAACCCTCAGAGCTGATCAAACCGTCGGCTGCTTCGTCAAAGGGCCGCGATCCACTCGCACTGCAAGACTGCGCCTGCGAAAACAGGATCATGCTGTCGGACTTATTGAATGATGCACCTCCGACGATTGCAAAGTCGGATTGACCTGTTTGTAATGAGGCCGCACCGAGCGCGAGCGCAACCAAGCTGGATGCACAAGCGGCGTCAATTGACATGTGGGTTCCGGTCAAGCCCAGCGCACGGCTGATCAGGGCCGAAGCAAATCCCGCATCCAGCATGGGTTTGCCGGTCTCATCGCGCTGGGGCCGCCCGGCTTGCAAGCGATCAAGTAGAGCGGACTTCAAGCCTTCTAAGTCTTCGACGGAATTGAGAAAACCGGGGATGCTAGAAATCAAGTCGACCTGTTCGTTCAGCAAACTCCGATAGGCGATTTCACCGCCGAGAGTTGAACCACCACTGTGTCCGACGAAGACCGCTCCTTTTCGCAGGGGCAGGTTGCGTGGATCCCAGCCAGCGTCGCAGCATGCCGCCGCCGCAGCTTCGCAAAGAATCAGGTGACATGGATCCCAGTGCCCTGCCTCACTGCGTTCAATTGGCAAAATGGACCAATCGAGTTCGCGCTGCGATATGCAGCCCCCGATGTCCGAATAGGTCTTGCCGCGACGCCCTTTTACCGGGTCGAAATACAACTCGCGATTCAGTTTCGCATCGGGCATCCGCTGAATTGCAGATGCGCCGGATTGTAGCAACCGCCAAAATTCGTCGAGTCCGTCCGCACCCGGCAAACGACACGACATCCCCACAATGGCAAGTGGGCGATTTAGCTGCCCAATCGGCTGAGGTGGAGGAATTTGGCTGGTAGACATCGGCATTGGATGATAAGGGCTTTAGCAGTGTGTTTGCCACCAAATGCAAGATTGAGCCTACGCAGCTACGTGTCAAAGCTCTGTGAGCGCATTGGGGCTAGTAACTTTAGATCTTGTAACCAGTCATTGATAAAAACCAGCCTCTCGGTCAACGGATTGCCTTGAAACACAAGCTGCCCTGAATCAACTAAATGAGTTGTATGGCTTATGTCGCATGTGCCGCTTATACAACCTGCTAGGGCTGCCGCAGTCATTGTCAAACGATATTTTACTTGCTCTTGGCGAAAAACCCCTGTGGAGGGAACCCAGCCTTTTGCGCTGCGCAGGAAATGCAAAGCACTAGGCGCAGAAATTCCTAGCAAATTTAATTCCAATATCTCCGCTTCCGCGCCGCTATGTACCTTCGGCAGGTGCGACAAGCCTTGAAATATTCTAGCGTAGGGTGGCATTTGAGCAGAGGGTTTCGGCCAGCCAAAATTAGCGTTAATGGCATAATCGCTGAGCTTTTCGAGCATCTCGGCGTCAATATTGGGGCACAACAAATCAGGTAGAGCGGCGAGAGTATTGGCGCAATCAAAGACTGGGTCGTGGTTGAAATAGGACTCGTACACTCCCAACTGTTCACGAAAATGACTTGCGGAATTTGGCGGCGGGCCGTTTCCGGCGGCGAACTTGGCCAGCGACCGTTGAATTGCATGCTGTACTTCAGCACAGGTTGTGGGCCTGGGGTTCGTTATGTGGAAAACCGCACCGTGCAACTTAGGGGTCATGGCGATTCGTACAATTGCGTTGGCAACCCAGTCGACAGGCACAAAGTTCTTGCTGTCGGATTCTTTGAGTCCGAGCTGCTTTCGAAACCATGCCCCCGCCTCTTCGTTAAAACCATATCGTTTGACAAATTCCAGACCAATTTTGAGTGGCGCATAAAATCCGTGATAGGTAGAAGAATAGCCTGAGCGCGAATCGCCCACGATAATGCTGGGTCGACAAATCGTTTTCTTGCCGATCCATGCGCAATCGGAAATCATCCGCTCGGCGATAATCTTGCTCGACTCATAATCGTTTCCACCCTTGGCACCACGTGCTAATTCAACCTCGGTTCTGGGGCCTGAAAAGAGTGGCGATCCTTCAATTGACGCTCGACTGGTTACATATGCGGACGAAACATAGAGGAAGCTGTCTACCTGGCAATTGGCGAGCACCGAAAGCAAATTGCTTGTTCCAACAACATTGCTTAAATAAGGCTCACCCGCAGGCGTCTCCGCGCGGAAGCGGATGCTGGCCGCACAGTGAATTACTCCCAGTCGCCTTTCCTTCAGCCAATCGAGATCGCGTACTGATAGTCCCAAACCAGCCTGTGTTAGGTCTCCGGCCAAAATTTTTGGGCGTCCGACTTGCGCACTCTTTTCAAAAACGGCTAGCGATTCTTCTATGCGACTAGCCACGGACGAATTTGACTTCTCGCGCACGATCACCGCTGCCGGCTGTCCAGACCGCAGTAGTTCCGCGAGCACAAACCGCCCAACTAAGCCCGTCGCACCTGTAAGCAA
>JANLQO010000177.1:0-3144 GCA_031367855.1 Planctomycetia bacterium
ACAAAGCGAAACGCGCCATACTCTTTCACCACTCATCCAAGGCATCGAATCTGCCTCACCCACCGCGGGGAGTGACTCTTCGGCTTGGCGCGCGAGTACCATCGCAACTGAACTCGCCGCCAACGCCAATTTGCCCAATGAATTGCGATTGCCACGAGCCGAAGAGTATCGCAGCGCACTCGCCGATGGTCTTATGGCAATTCTATCCGACGATAAACCCATCGCGGACACGCTGGCCAATGTTACCGCAGCTTGGCAAGCCATTACCGAAGCCCGCGGACGGGTTTTGCAGCGTGTTGATTACGAACAGAGTCTTGGGTTAACACGCGACTAACTTGGCAGGTGCCACTGGGGGAAACCGGTTCGGCTAGAATCTAGAATATAGAATATAGCTGTGGAACAGTCATTCGTCGCGAGGGCAGTTTAAATGCGTACCGCTGAACAAATTCAATTCATTTCCGTGGACGACTATTTTCGTATCGAGGAGCATTCAGCCACTCGAAACGAGTACGTGAATGGCTGGATCAGGGCGATGACCGGCGCGACGAATCGTCACAATGATATTGCCGTCAATATCCTTATCAGCTTAGGAAAAAAACTAGCCGGCAAAGTTTGCAAGCCCTGTAACTCTGACACGAAGCTCCGCATCCGTCGCGATTCGGCAACATGGTTTTATTACCCCGATGTCTTTGTTGTCTGTGAAAGCAACCGACCCACGGAATCGTTTCAAGATCGACCAGTGCTAATCATTGAAATCCTTTCGCCGTCGACGCGAGCGATAGACTTGGATGAGAAAATGATGGCCTATTTAACGATTGATTCATTGCAAACGTACGTGCTACTTGAACAAGACAAGCCGCACGCGATTGTATTTCGCCGCACCGAGGCTGGTTTTCTTCGCGAAGTTCTCGAAGGTTTGGCTGCGTCGATCCATCTACCGTTTCTCGCTTGCGAGTTGATGTTCAAAGAAGTCTACGACGGAATCGAAATTCCGTTACCAACCGTGCAGGAACCTGCAGCTGAGTACCAAACTCGTGGAGATACTTCAATTTAGGCCCAGCGTCACGTATTGGGATGGTACAATCGTTCGGGTGCAATCGTACTGTGAATTGCTTTCCCTCCCGCTTGAGTCCTCTTACGCGCTGCGCGAACATTGCGACGCATAACTTCTTTCGGATATCCAAGGCGGCTGTTCATTCGGATAGTCTTCGAACAAATAGAAAACAGACAATGCAAATTTGGCCAGCGATCGATTTATTGGGCGGCAAGTGCGTGCGGCTTCAACAGGGAGACTACAACCGCGAAACGGTATTTGCGGACGATCCAGTTACCATGGCGCTGAAGTGGCATAAGGCGGGAACGGAATTCTTGCATTTAGTCGATTTGGATGGTGCCAAGAACGGCAGCCAAGTGAATCAAGAATGCATTCGCCGCTGCGTACAAGAGACTGGTTTGGTTTGCCAAGTCGGTGGTGGCGTCCGCGACGAAGCGACGATTGTGCGTTTGCTGGACTTGGGCTTGGCACGGGTAATCGTGGGTACCCGCGCGCTTCGTGAACCGCAATGGTTTGCTGATATGGCGAATAAGTATCCGCAAAAATTAGTGCTCGGTATCGATGCTCGCGATGGCAAAGTTGCAACCGACGGGTGGCTCGAAACCTCTTCGATCACGGCCGTCGAACTCGCCCAGCAAATCGCCTCGCTATCGAATCAGATTCCAGCGATTATTTATACAGACATCGCGCGCGACGGAATGCTAACGGGTCCAAACTTCAAGCAACTTGCCGAAATGCAACATGCGACTGCGATCCCCGTAATCGCGTCGGGCGGCGTGGCCACGATCGAAGACATCGTGCAGCTGAAAGCTATGAACACCTACGGTTGTATCGTCGGACGGGCGTTGTACGAAGGGCATGTGCTTTTGGAGGATGTACTTCGATGCGCGTCGTAACCGGGGCGCCTCCTATATGGATGCAACCTGTGAGAGTTTTAGCTCGTGACGTGCCGCCCGATTTCGGACCGCCAATTGGTATTCCCCCAACAATCTCGTAACAACTTTGTCCGATCCTCGCACCCCTGTATCTGGCGGACAATTCTATTTAGCATTATCGATATCACCTCTAACTCCATCGTTGAACGAGCTTCCTAGCCTGTTCCTTTTTCATTTCCGGATAAGCGACGTAGTCAATCGATAGTCGATAAACGTCGAGCTTTTCGTGGTAAAAAATTGGTATACTCATCACAGTTCTTTCGAGCAGGAGCAGGAGTTACGGTTTTGGATTGAAAGCCAGAACATTCTAAGGACCGCAATAGAGACCTCTCGCGAAGTAATGCATAGCCTGTCCTTTTCCTTTGCTTCTGGCATTTTTTCGTGCTCGTGCTCAGCCCTGCGGTGCTCGTGCTCGTGCTCGAATGCGTTTTGATAAACCGATGCAGTCTCGGAAACCGATGCGTTTCGTGCGACCAATCTTGTGAACATCGCCACGATCCTTCGCAATTGCGATTTTCCTGATCGATTCTCATCTTCAGCGATAGCGTTGCAGACGGATAGTATATCGTGAATGGCAGCACACTCGAAAGCCGACCCGCGAGCAATGTCAAAGAATCGGCTCCGAACCTTGAGGCTATGTTTGCCATTTCCCTCAACGATGTTCAGCGGAATCGATTGTGCGGCTCGAAGCCATTGATCGCGAGCATACTACTTTCTGGGGTCAAAAAACGATACTTTGGAAAAGTCAAATCGACGCTGCGCCAAATTCTGCGATTTGGCTCGCGAAATAACTTGAGAACTGACGAGAACCAACAACACAGCATATTGCTGTCAATGCGAACGCAAAGCTTGACGCCCACTTGTGGTGCACGCGTCATACCCGAAAACAATGAGTGTCCCCAGAGTCACGAACATGAGCCAAATCTTCGGTGACGCAGCCTCGGCAAGCTGTGGATCAACTGTCCGCACCATCACGAGCGTTTATGATGCTAACGATCAATTGACATCCATCTCCGATCCGGACGCTACCATCAACTTCACGCTTGATAACTTGGGACGCGCAACTTCAATCTCCAATGCGATTGCTGGATTGACTCCAACAGTAACGTTGGCGCAGAATTTCAACGCTGCCGGTGGCCGTACCGAGCTAAAAGC
>JANLQO010000216.1:0-4479 GCA_031367855.1 Planctomycetia bacterium
AGGCGACTTGTTCGGTATTGTCGTTGCGCAGGAGTTTGTAGCTGCTCTCTAGGCCTTCGATATGACTATCTATGACGTTCAAGTTCGCTTGGAAGGTCCTCTCTAGGAACTTGGCCTGTACACGGTCAAGGTTCACTTGCACCAGGAAATCGAATGCGACATGAAAGTCTGGGTTGTGCCCACCGCGGCTGACTAATCCTCCCATAAACACTTGCATACTCTAAAGGCCGCACAGCATGCTGCGGCCTTTTTCCTACCGGTGCGACTATGATAATCTAACTTGGGTGGCTGGAGCTGAGTCCTCGTCACGTTCTTTTGAACATCTTGTCGAGTTGCTCGCGGCTAAAGTAGAGCGCAGTAGGTCGGCCATGTGGGCAGTGATGCGTGTCCTGATAATCGTAACGTTGCTCCAACAGCGACGTAATCTCTTCAGGCGACAACTTATCGCCCGCTTTGATGGCTGCTTTGCAGGCGATCATGTTTAGCAATTCGTCGAGGAGATCGCGGGCGCTGGGTTCCTTGCCGCCCGACATTAATGGTTCGAGCACCTGACGCAGCAACTCTGCGGGGCGCATGTTGGCAAGCATGGCGGGGTAGCTGGTCATGAGCACCGTATCGCCGCCAAAGGGTTCGATTTCGATCCCGATCTGGGCAAGCAACTCGCGCGAATCGATTGCGGCGGCCGCTTCGGCTGGCGTGAGGTCCAGCGGTTCAGGAACGAGCAACTGTTGACTCTCTAAAGTACGCGATTCGGTCTTCTTGCGAAGCTGCTCGTACAAAATGCGTTCATGCAAGGCATGTTGATCGACTAACACCATGCCGTGTTCGTCTTGCGTTACCAAGTAGCGATTGTGTATCTGAAATCCTAGGTGGCTAGAACTCGGCAATAGGTGCTGAGGATGCTCATGTTGGATCGAGGGATTTGCCTGATCCACATGGGAATAAGTGTCAGGTCCTCGGTCGCCTAACGGATCGCGGTTGATCAAAGTACTCGATGCGGGAATGGGCCACGGCTCGGCGCCAGGCGGCAGCTCAGTCGGCATGCCAGCTTCGCTACGATTCGAATCAACAAAATTTCCCATCGCGACGCCCAGCGGAGTGCGAGTTTCGGGAAAAGTTCGAAATTCGGGAATCGCCGGTCCGCCCGACAGATTCAAACGCGGTGGGCCACTCGGTTGCAGCGGAGTTGTAGTCGGACCGATACTCCCCACCCGGGCCGAGTAGTCGTTCCAGCGGTCGTCGCTGCGCGAACCAAGCAGCGGTTGCGTCGGCACCAGCGAACCGGTACCAGGCAAGCTACCCGGCGCACCGGATACTGTACTTCCGTAGTTCGGCGTACGTACGCGAGCGGTCAGGTCGGTGGTTAAGAATTGGTGACGCAGCGTTTGCAAAAGTTGACTGTAAACTTTTCCGCCTTCCTGAAAACGAACTTCCATTTTGGTTGGATGCACGTTGACGTCGACCAATTGAGCCGGCATCTCCAGGTGCAGAAAACAAACGGGAAATCGACCGACCATGAGCAACCCACGATAGGCTTCGGCGAGCGCATGCTGCAGCGAGCGATCGCGAATATGGCGACCGTTAAGGAACAAATACTGCATCCTCGCATTCGCGCGGCTCACCGAGGGGTCCGCTACAAAACCTGTTAATCGCGTCTGCTCATGATGACTATCGACCGCGATTAACGCTTCGGCCACTTCGTCGCCAAAGAAGGCACGAATGCGATCGGACCACGAATCGGTCGCGGGCAATTCAAACGTCGTCCGTGCACCGCTTAGCAACCGCATACTTACTTTTGGAAACGCCAACGCAATGCGCGTAAAAGCTTCCGTAACATGACCGGCTTCCGTTTGCGGGGTTCGTAGAAATTTGCGGCGCACAGGCGTATTGAAGAAGAGGTGCCGCACTTCAATCGTTGTACCGACCGGACAGCCCACCGGCTGCAGGGGCTCAGACACGCCCCCTTTGACCGTCAATTCGACGCCCGATTCGCTTTCCGCCGTCCGCGTCCGTAGCGTCAAATGGCTGATTTCCGCGATCGACGCCAAGGCCTCGCCGCGAAACCCGAGCGTATGCACATCGAACAAGTCGTCGGCGCTGGTCAGTTTGCTGGTCGCGTGACTGGCTACCGCTAGCGACACTTCGTCTGCAGCGATCCCACAGCCGTTATCCGAGATGCGGATCAGGTCCAGCCCGCCACTTTCGATCGAAATCTCGATATCCGTCGCGCCCGCATCGACACTGTTCTCCAGCAACTCTTTCACCACGCTGGCTGGTCGCTCGATCACTTCGCCGGCAGCGATTTTATTCACAAGGCTCGGCGGCAGTTGCCTAATTGTCGGCATGGTAGACGCATTCCAAGATTGCAGACGGACTCCGCGAAGCCCATCCAACGAACTGTGCTTCACAATTCAGCAGCCTACCGCAACAGGCTCAAACTGTCACCCCTACGCGGCTTAAGCTTCAGGCATGTGATTGGACTGTGACTGACCTAGCTGGAATGGCTGACCCCTATCGCTTGCGCTCTACAGGTCCACTATCCAAGTTGTTTACGATTGTGGTATGAAAATTGCCCGTACGGCGGCTGACAAGATTGCAACCGGCTCACGATCAGTTCCTGCTCAATCTGCACTGAAAGCGGACCAAGTTAGTGACAAATACTTACCGTTACACAAAAATCATCGTCACTCTCGGACCGACGACACAAGCAAAAACCACCCTGTCGGCGCTGATCGAAGCGGGTGTCGACGTCATGCGACTCAACATGGCTCATGCGTCGCACGAATGGGTGGCCGAAGTGATTTGGCATATCCGCGAAGTCTCGAACCAATTGAGACGCGACGTCGCCATCATGATGGATGTTAAGGGACCGGAGATTCGTACCGGGAAACTTGAACAACCGATCCCATTGCGAGTTGGCGAAAAGATCGAGTTTCATACGGCGGCGGCGACTTCAACTCACGCAACAATTCCGAGCGTGCCTGTGAATTATCTCGGGCTGCCAACCGATGTGACCATCGGCAGCGTGATGCTGGTTGATAGCGGTCTGATTCGATTGGGGATTATCGATAAAGACGACACGCACATTCTGGCTGAGGTATTGACGGCCGGACTACTTGGCTCGCGGCGCCATATTAACTTGCCTGGAGTTCATGTGAAGCTACCTGCCTTGACAGTGAAGGACGAAGACGACTTGCGCGCTGGAGTGGCTGCGGGCATCGATTTCGTGGCGCTCTCGTTTGTGCGAGAATCAGAAGATGTTATTACTTTGCGAAGGTTTCTGGATAACCTTGGGTCGAGCGCGAAGATTATTGCAAAAATCGAAGATCAAGCCGGCGTGCGCAATAGTAAGTCGATCATTCGAGCTGCGGATGCAGTCATGGTCGCGCGCGGTGATCTGGGTATCGAAATCGAATACTACAAGCTGCCCATTGTGCAACGAGATCTTGTCAAAGAATGCCAACTGCAAGGGAAGCCTGTGATCATTGCTACCCAGTTGCTTGAGTCCATGATTAGCTCTCCGATGCCTACGCGCGCGGAGATATCCGATGTTTCGAACGCGGTTCGGGAGCAAGCCGACGCCGTGATGCTCTCCGGCGAAACCGCCACGGGCGCGTATCCGCTGGAGTCCGTACAGGTCTTGAAAAACATCATCGAGAGTATCGAGCCCACAGTCGAAGGCGGATTAAACGCCTATCTTGAGTTGCTCGAACCGAAATCCAAAATGCTACGATCCGCCGCAACCCTCGCTCAAGATTTGGGCAACTCCGGCATCATCGTATTCACTCGCAGCGGTTTTCTCGCTTACGCGCTAGCAGCCTTACGCGCGCGCGGCGTCCCCATCTACGCGTTTACTGATATCGAATCCATTTTTCAACAACTCGTATTACCCTGGGGCGTTGAACCGTTCAAAATGCAATTTTCTGACGATCCCGAGACTACCATTAGCAACGCGCTCGCCACCTTGAAACAAAACAGTTGGTGCCTTCCCGGCACCTGGTTGGTCGTGATTACCAATGCCCTCGCCAGCAGCAAAGTTATCGACACGCTGCAACTGAGACAGATCGAGTAGCCCCGCGCTGCGTTACGCGCGGCGGGTTTCTTCAGCGGGCTCCGCTGGCTACGGATCAAACCAGGAATTGTGGTAAGGCCAGCGCCGACGACTTTCGCCGCTGACATTACCCCGACATGATTATCGCTTTGCACATCATGGTAAGATGTGCACTCTCGACGCGACGTATAAAATCACCGCGTTCGAGTGCAAATGCCTTACACTGCAAAAAGGAAAAAAATGAATAGGACGATGACCGCAATATGCGACCGACCGTCGTGGAAGCTGTTGGAAACACATGCCCAGGCGATGCGCGATGTTCATTTGCGAACACTCTTTGCCGACGACGCGGCGCGCGGCGAACGATTGACCGCGGAAGGAGTGGGGCTTTTTCTCGATTACTCGAAGAACCGCGTCAGCGACAAGAC
>JANLQO010000219.1:0-5298 GCA_031367855.1 Planctomycetia bacterium
GGAAAATAAGTGTCCGGTACCATTTGCCAGGAACTGGCCCTTCGGGTGCTTCGCACAAATGGTACTGGACACGTACCGGACACTTATTTCCCGCTCACTACTAAGGCTTGGTCTGTTTGGCGAGTTCAGTGAAATTGTCGACTTGATTCTGCCAAACGCTGTTTAGTTCCTTGACCTTGTCCGGCATTTGTGCCGCTAAGTTGTGTTGCTCAGCTCTGTCGGTACGAAGATCGTACAATTCCCAGACTTCTTTGTTGGCAGCGACGAGCTTCCAATCGCCGACACGAACGGCTCGATTGCCTTCATGCAACCACCACAAGCAGCTGCGCTCGATGGTTTTGTCGCTGGCAAACGCGGGTACGAGACTCTTGCCAGGAGCCTCAGGGATCGGTTCGCCATGCCAATTCTTCGGTTTCTCAACCCCAGTCAATTCAAGCACAGTGGGAACGAAATCAATGACATGCGCCGGCGTGTGTCGCAGTTGATTGGAGCTCTCAATTCCGGCCGGCCAGTGCGCGATGAGCGGCGTGCTGATACCGCCTTCGTGAACCCACGTCTTGTGACGGCGATGCGGAGTATTGCAGGCACTCGAATAGCCCGGTCCGAGGCATAGGTACGAGGCGGCACTACCGGGTGCTGCCTGCGGATCATGCCCCCCGTTGCGCACCATAATCTCTGCGCTAGCTCCGTTATCGGACGCAAAAAATATCAAGGTGTTTTCAAACGCATCCATCGCTTTCAGCTGCGCGATGACTCGCCCAATCTCTTGATCCATGCGATCCACCATAGCCGCATGAATGGCCATCTTTGTCGCTTGAAAACGTTGCTGCTCGTCGTTCAATTCCTTCCAAGGTAAGGGACGATTCACTTCGCCCGGACCGAGTTTTTCCATGGCGGCTGGAAACGCGTACGGTGGCCCGACGTCGCGTTCAAGAGCTGACAACGTAGTATTAGTTATCCCCATGTCTCTCTGCGTTGCAAAGCGTTCGCTGCGCATCGCTTCCCAACCAGCTAAATATTTGTCGCGATACTTGGCGATATCTTGCGGCAACGCATGTAAAGGGAAATGAGGCGCGATGAAAGCGATGTAGTGAAAGAAAGGTGTTTTGGTATGATGGGCCGCATGGTCTTGCAGGCAGGCGATCGCATGATCCGCGGTTGCGATCGTGGCGTAGTAGCCTTCGTCCGCCGGAGGTTCAAGCGGCCGGTCATCGATGGCATTTCCCTTGGGACTAAAGTAGTTGCCCTGGTTCTTCATATCGAGCGAACGATCAAAGCCGCCGTCGAGCACTTTACCATCAACGTGCCACTTGCCACTGTGGTAGCTGCGATAGCCGGCGGGTTTCAGGAAATCCGGTACTAGCCGCGCCCAGGCTTGACGCACTCCGTTACCCCCACCCGCGACTTCCGGCAACGCGTCGCGATGAATCTGCTGTGCGTAGTAGCCAGTTAGTAAAGCTCCACGCGTTGGCCAGCAACGAGCCGTGTTGTAGAACTGAGTGAATCGCAAGCCGTTATGCGCAAGGCTATCTAAATTCGGCGTCTCAATTTCGCCACCGTAGCAACCAATGTCGGAGTATCCCAAGTCATCCGCGAGGATCAAGACAATATTGGGCTTGTCGGCCGCGAGTGAATTCTCTGAAGCGACCGCCAACATCGCAGCCCAACCAATCCCCATTGTGACCCAGAATTGACTCATCGCAGTTGCTCCTCAGTCTAAAGATTTCCGGTAAAACAGGCTGGTGCTTTGTCCAACTTTGATTTTGGGATACTCGGATGCGGGTTGCACACCCAGAGTCTTCGATGGGTGTGCAATTCCCTGGGAATTTAGCACGCCCTTCGCAAAGCCGCAAAGCCTCAGAGCGTGCCACCCACAAATTTAAATTGGACAAAGCACTTGTGCTTTGTCCAGATTAGATTTTGGGGTTAGCAACATCAGCCGGAACGCGTTAGAGAGCGTCTCGCTTAGGAATCAAATTGAAAACACTGATTTACGGGTGACTTATCAGCCGCAAGGCGTTAGCCTCCGGTTGGGGACACAACCGGAGGCTAACGCCTTCCGGCTGATAAATCACCTGTAAATCAGTGTTTTCATTTGATTCCCAAGCGGGACGCTCTCCTGCGATACACCACTATTCGACTAGCACCCCAAATATCATGCTCTCTTGATGTTGAAAGCCAAGCCCAACCCAACGCCTGGTCGTCGTCGCTGGGATCTCCCAAGTGGAACTAAGAAGAAACGATTCGCTGAATTGTCGTCTGCCGAGCAGTTCGTATTCTCGTTTATGGGCTTGATAGCCTTCGGCACCTTAGGTTTCAAGATCTTGCCTGGGTTGTATCAAGGGGCAGGATTGTCTTGGACCGACTCGCTGTTTACAGCCACCAGCGCGATTTGCGTTACTGGCCTTATTGTAGTGGATACAGAAAAGCACTTCACGATATGGGGTCAAGCTTACATATTGCTGCTAATACAGTTTGGCGGAGTGGGTGTTTTGACCTTCGCAAGTTTGATCATCTCTGCATTGGGTGGCCGTCCCTCGTTGCGTGCAGAGCAGGCCGTTTCTGGAACTCAGCATCATGTTGCGAATGTTTCGGCCAAGAAGATGATCATCGATATCTTGAAATTCACCTTGTTATGTGAGTCGCTTGGGGCGCTGGTCTTATTCCTGCTGTGGCGTCCGACAATGGGTTCCAGCGCGGTCTGGCCCGCCATCTTTCATTCGGTCAGCGCCTTTTGCAACGCAGGTTTTTCAACGAACTCGCAATCGCTGGTGCCGCATGTTCACTCTTCAGCCACATTAATGACAATTGCCGCCTTAATAGTTTTGGGTGGCATTGGATTCGTGGTGATGGAAGAGTTGGTGGGTTATTACCGCACGGATTCCAAGCGACTTAGCCGTCTTTCGACGCATACCAAGATTGTATTGTCTGGTACCGCCATTCTCATTTTTTTCCCTGTATTTTGGTTTGCAATGTTTGAATGGAACAGAACTTTAGAGGGGCTCACATGGGGTGACAAGCTAGCGAACGCTGTGTTTATGAGTATCACGCCCCGAACGGCGGGCTTCAACGCGATTGATTATGGTAAGGCATCAGACTCTACCAATTTCTTGACGATAATGTTGATGTCCATCGGTGGCTCGCCCGGTTCAACAGCTGGAGGCATGAAGGTCACCGTTTTCATGCTACTGATGTTGCTCGCATGGTCTCGTATGCGGGGCAGGCATGGAATTATCGTTTTTAACCGTTCAATACCTGAAGCCACTATTCAGCAAGCGATGGGGCTATTTGTGGTAATGTTTACCATTTCAATGTTTGGCGTCCTGCTGTTACAGATAGCCGATGATCCGCTTAGCCAAGACAGTCTGATCTTTCAGCGAGCCTTTGAGGTGGTGAGCGCGGTGAATACAGTTGGATTGTCGATGGGTATAACCCCGTCGCTTTCGGTTCCCGCAAAACTGATCGCCGTTTTGCTGATGTTCATTGGTCGAGTTGGCCCATTGGCGTTAAGTTCAGCAGTGGACTCGCGGCTATCTCAGCGTGAAGATTTTCGCTTGGCGCAAGAAGAAGTCATTATTGGTTGATTGAGAAAGTGAAATGGCTAAGAATAAAAAACGATTTGTAGTAGTAGGGCTAGGGAATTTTGGATTTTCTCTGTGCCAGCGACTGGCTACGCTGGGACACGAAGTCATTGCGGTAGACATGGACTCCAATGTGGTCGATCGAATTGGAGCGATCATTTCACGAGCTGCTGTGGCGGATGCAACTGAGATTGAAACGCTTAGGCGGTTGGGAGCAGAAGGTGCGGATGCTGCAGTAGTTTCTACAGGCGATGATATCACGGCTAGTATCTTGGCTTCGCTGGCTTTGCAGGATCTCAAGATTCGGGAAATCTACGTCAAAGTCATTTCTGCCAACCACGCCCGAGTGATGGAAAGGTTGGGGGTTACCGAAACAGTATTTCCCGAAAGAGATACTGCGGTGGGACTAGCCGCCAAGATTACCGGCAGAGCTTTGTTGAACTACGTCAAGTTGGGCTCTCATTTTAGCGTTCAAGAGATGGGTGTACCTGCGAGTTGGACAGGCAAGTCGATCGGAGATTTGGAAGTGCGTCGGCAATACGAGGTTACTATCGTAGCCATCCACGATATTTTGACCGACAAGTTTATGGCCACTCCGGGCCCAGGGTATCGGCTGAAAGAATCCGATACGATCTTCGTAGCCGGAGATGACGAATCGCTCAAGAAAGTGGCCTCAATTGAGTGAGTAGTTCGCAATGTATAACGTGTTGACTAAGTTTGTACGTTTGACATCATGAAGAGCATCTCGCGACAAATTTGACGCGAGCGTTCGTCATACAAATTGGTCTCTTGATCGGTGTCATCCGCTATCTTGGGGTCCTCATAACGAATCGGCATACGCACGTCACAACCTTTTACCAATGGGCAAGCTTCATCCGCTTGCGAGCAGGTCATGATCGCACAGTATCCCTTGGTAGGATTTGGTGGCGCATCGTAGACTTTGGAGAAGCAGACTTGTGCTTTCGCACCATCAGCGGTTCTAACTTCGAAGTGAGGATTCGAAGTGTCAGCATCGGTAGTCGAAAAGTTTAGTCCACAACGTTGCATGGCCGCCACTGCTCGCGGGTTAAATGCCGTCGCTTCCGTTCCACCGGAAAAAATTTCCACGTTACTGAGCCGAAAGCAATCCGCTGCAATTTGCGCCCAGACTTGCGATAGCTGACTTCGCCGTGAATTGTGGGTACAAATAAAGGTCAGCTTCGCTGGCAATGACTTGGCCAGGCAACCTCGTACATATTGAGCGACCACCGCCAAGTCGGATTTGCGCTCAGTTGGAATCGATGGAAACTCTTCAATCCTCTCGACAAGGTATTGTTTTAGGGCTGGGTACAATCGAACTCCGAACTCTCTGGTTTTTAATAAACTCATTTTGTCTCCAGGAACGGTCTACACGATTCTGATTTTTGATAAGAGCTCAGCGTTAAGGATCTGATTAGATCCATCTATCATACACGGTCCACTGCGTCGATCAGTTCAACCGTTGGCCCCTTTTTGCGACCAAGCTACCTTTGCAAACCAGCTCAGGCCGGCAAGCATGGCTAGAATGGGTAACCAAGGTACAAGCCCAACGAATACGATCAAAAGCCATGTGCAAAAGTCTTGCAGTTTTCCGACGGATTGACCCCATGTTTCACTTATCGACGTCGCCAAGTTGGTTGGCTTAGGAGCCAAATAATCAATACGAGTCGCGGCCGTTAACATTATGGTGCTCAGCGCA
>JANLQO010000234.1:0-10274 GCA_031367855.1 Planctomycetia bacterium
AACTCGCAACAATAGTGCTAACGTCAACACAGCGAGAACGCATCCACGCGTTGCTCGCTGATTCATATCGCTTCAAGCTCAGCCGCCAGCATGTTACTTGTCACCCTTATCAGCCCCATCTCGCTGCCCGTCATCGCTGCCCTTCTTGCGTTTGCCGGGTCTTTCCTTGTTTGCCTCTTCCTTTTTCATTTCCGCTTTCTTGGCTTCTGTCATCTTTGATTGAGCTTCTTTTCGCAATTTTGCGGCCTGCCCAGCGGCTCGTAGTGCCTTTTCAAGTGCCTGTTCACCGGGAGATCTCTCCATGTTCGCTTTTTCCTGGGCGCCCGCTTCGAGCTTGCGTTTCATTTCCGCGCTCTGCCTGAGAACATTTTCTAACTCGGCGACGAGGCGATTACGTTCTTGAGTGACACGCTCGATTGATTTCCTCAAATCCTGACCTTGATTCTCCGCCTCCGCAGCAGCTCGATCGCCTTTACGTTCGTTTTCTTCCCACTCAAGCGCTTCTTTTCGAGCGCGCTGGGAGTCGGCGTTGGCAGCACGTTCAGAAGCTTCAGCGCGCGCCGCCGGTTGCTCCCGGCCACCCGATCGCTCCCTCATTTCAGCCACTTGTTGGTTGGCCTGATGCACACGTTTTTCAGCCTCTTCCATGTGCATGCGCAGTCGCATCTCCGTCATTTCCATTTTCATGTCGAGCTCACGCTCTTTCATCTTCAACTCCGCCCTGAGCTGCAGATTCTCTTCTTTCAGTAGCAAAAACTGACGCACCACTGGCGAGCTGAAGATCCGGTCGATCGAGTCCAAGTCGTGCCCCGGACCGTTGCTTGGCCCACCGCGCCCTGGTCCATTATTTGGCCCATTATTTGGCCCATTATTGGGCCCATTATTTTGTCCATTGTTGGGTCCATTGTTGGGTCCATTGTTGGGTCCATTGTTGGGTCCGCTATCCATTCCCCCGCGCATCCAGGGACCCGGGACAGGATTGAAACCCGGGCCGCCAAAACCAGCGCCAGGGCCACCAAATCCAGGGCCTCCAAAACCAGGGCCGGGGCCACCGAAACCAGGACCGCGCCCATTGGACGGTGGGTCACGATCAGGCCCACGATCACCTCCAGGACGTTCGCCGACTCTGTCGCTTTCACGAGCGGGCTCGCGTCGATCTTCGTTACCCCGATTTTCGTTTCGATTCGGCTGATCTCGATTCGCTGGATTGAGCGGAACTCCCTGTACTTCTCGGGGCGGTTCTCTGCGCAGTTGCGGTTGATCGCGCTGCGGCTGGACTGGTGCGGTTCTTCGCAGCAGTTGCGAATCCTGATTCGGCTCGACGGTCGTTTGCTGCGAAACGCTATTGAACGTGACGGTCGCTGGCTGCGACGACGGTGCCTGCAGCGCGGGTGGAACGGTAACCACCTGGGGCGCGACCGCTGGCTGCGTTAAGGGTTGCTGAACAATCGGTTGCTGGAGAACAACTACTTTCAACTGATTCGGTTGATCCGGCGTTACCGTAGCTTGAATCGTCAGCTTGGCTTGGTCACTGCTGTTAGGTGGGCTGGCAACCTGGGTAAAGGAAATCGTCTCACTTTTGATTGGCCGAGCGGACTCGATGCCACCGAGTACCATCACGCGACCCATCCCAGGGTAATATTGAGGCAAAACGATTGCATCCGCAAAGCTCGTCGCAGCCTGTTGTGCGTTAGCCAGCGTGGCCAAGCCGCACAACGAAGTGATCGACAACGACGCGACCGACAGCCGCAGCAGCCGACGAAAATCTCTCGTGTGAATGCTCATCGCCCTTGCTCCTGGTTTTCATTTTAGTCCAATCCCGCGAACGTACATTGTAGCATAAACTGTTGCAAAACCGGCCAGTGGGGTTAGCATCCGGCTTGCCCAGAGGTTTCCCAGCCGTAAATGCCAGACAGCCGCAAGCTGGAAGCTTACGCAACTTAGTAACTCACGCCCCTATAATGGAGTCTTTGAATGTCTGAAGCCCAACGCCTTCCCGCACGCAGTGAGGTACCAGCGACCGATTGTTGGGATTTATCGACGTTGTATGCCTCTGACGAGGCCTGGGAAGCGGACTTTAAGAAGTTCGAAAGTGATATTCCACGCTTCGCGAATTTTCGCGGACGGTTGGCTGAAGGAGCCAAAGTCATCGCTGAGTTGATCGACTTTGACCTCGAAATGGACCGATTAGCCGAGCGTTTGGGGACGTACGCGTTTTTGCGGACCACGGAAGATCAAACCAACAACGCTTACCAAGCTCTCACTGGCCGCTTTCAAAACATGTCCGTTCGTGCCAGCCAAGCCGCCAGCTACATGCGGCCTGAACTGCTCGCGATCGCTCCCGAAAAGATGGCAGCGATCATGGCCGATGCGAGCTTGGAAAAGTATCGCTTGCTGCTCGAACGCATCGTGCGCTATCGCGCTCATACGCTGACCGACACCGAAGAATCGTTGATCGCGCTCCAGGGCGAAATGTCTCAGACGGCTAGCAAAGTTTTCCGTCAATTGAATGACGCTGACCTGAAGTTCGGCGAGCTCAAGAACGAAAAAGGCCAAACGGTTGAATTGACTAATTCCACCTTCAGCCAATTCATGATCTCTCAAACTCGCAGTGTCCGCAAAGCCGCTTTTCATCAATACTACGGTCAATTCCAAGCCCACGAAAACACGCTTGCCGCCACGCTCGCTGGCAGTATTCACACCGACATCTACTATGCGCGAGCCCGTAAATATCCGTCCGCGCTTGAGTCCTCGTTGTTCCATGACAACGTGCCGATCTCGGTCTACGAGAACTTGATCGGTGCCGTCCGCTCAAAGCTACCCGCCGTGCATCGCTACATCGATATGCGCCGCAAGAAAATGGGACTCGACGACATCCATCATTACGATACCTACGTTCCCATTCTCAGCGACATGGAGCAGGACCGACCATGGGACAATGCGGTCGAAACGGTCATCGATTCCCTCACACCGCTCGGGACCGAATACGGTCAGGCACTCGCCAAGGGCCTGCGCGGGCGGTGGTGTGATCGCTATCCCAACAAAGGCAAGCAAAGCGGTGCGTTCAGCTGCGGGACATTTGATGCGGACCCGTACATTCTCATGAACTACAAATCAACGGTGCTCAATGACCTATTCACGCTCACACACGAAGCGGGCCATTCCATGCACAGTTACTATTCCAAGCGGACCCAGCCGTTCCAGTATTACAACTACACGATTTTCGTGGCCGAAGTTGCTAGCACCTTCAACGAGCAACTGCTTACACACTATCTGCTCCGTAGCACCAGCGACAATCGGCTCAAGGCTTACCTGCTCAATCACGAGATCGACAGCATTCGCGCCACCGTTGTCCGACAGACGATGTTCGCGGAGTTTGAAAAGATGACGCATGAGATGGCCGAACGTGGGGAACCCCTAACCGTCGAATCCTTCCGCGCCGTTTACCGCAAGTTGCTGGACGATTACTTCGGTCCTGATTTTGTGGTCGACGACCAACTTTCGCTCGAGTGCTTCCGCATCCCGCACTTCTACCGGGCGTTCTACGTCTACAAGTACGCCACGGGACTCTCTGCCGCAATCGCCCTATCGCGTCGAGTGCTTGAGGGTTCCGAATCCGAGCGCGCCGACTACTTGCGTTTCCTCAGCAGCGGGTGTTCCAAAGATCCACTCGACCTGCTCAGCGACGCGGGTGTCGACATGGCCAGTCCCGCTCCCGTGCAAACTGCTTTAGAGCACTTCAGCACCCTCGTCGCTGAACTCGAAGCCTTAACCATTTGAGCAAAGCTCGAGCTGAGCCGCGCGTTAAACGGCTCGTTAAACGGCTCGCTAAACGGCTCGCTAAACGGCTCGCTAAACGGCTCGCTAAACGGCTCGGTAGGAACCTCGCCCTGCCCTTGCGCGAACCCAAAAATCTAATCGGGACAAAGCACTGTTAGATCAGCAAGAAGGGGACGTCGCTTTCGCCGTCGCCGTCGCGACGTTCCCACTCGCGTCGAATCTCGCGCAAACCATAGGCGCACATCTCGAATTGGTCGCTCAGGCGCTGCAGTAAATCGTTGGACGCTTTGGACTCTTCACAACGGATGGAACTCGCTATGCGATAGGCGCGCTTGCCTTGAGCGCAATAACTCACGAATTGATCTTTCTTGTCTGGCGATTTCATGTCGCGCAGCGCTTCGGGGTAGACACCTGTCCAAAACAGCGTGTAATCGCCGATATGTCGGTGGACTTCGCGGCGTGCCTCACCCACTCGCATCTCAGCCTCGGCAACCATGACAACGACTTCGACAGCCGGTTGGCCGTTGAGTTGTCGGACGCGGTTCATCGCATCGAAACGCGAAAAGCGAACGAGCAAACTGCTGATGTAATCAACGATTTGTGTGTCGACTACGCCCAATTGCGAATGGAAAACGTTTTCGCTTAGGCCGGTAAAGAAACGGTCTAGCGTCATCTCAATGTCATCACTATCCACGTGGCAATCCTCCATAGAAGAGTCGATTACCCTACCACCACATTCCACACTAATTATACGTCACAATATTTGTCAAGAGCGAACTATTTTTTTTCATACAATAGCTACCACCTGCATAGCTTCTCAATTTCCGCAGCGGATCCGTCGCGCAGCCAACCGTCTAGTTGAGCTTGTTCCTTAAGTTGCTGGCCGCGCAGGGTGGAAACTGCGATGAACTGGCAATCGACTTCGGGCACTGCAGTCATATCGCCCCACAGTTTTTCGAATTGAGAAACTGGGAACGTATCCTCCTGGCCGTTGCCCCAGCGTTTTTTGACGTCTTTAAGCGTAATGTAAGTCGGCAGGCGACGACCCAGCCGACGAATCGCTTCGTCGACGACATCTTGCTGGTCGAGCATCCCTCGCGACAGACCAAAAACTTCCAGCAAGCGGTCAATATCGATCCAGGTTGTCATCGAGTTGTAAAAAGACAGCTTAAATTCGTCTTCTTCGTTGGGCATGGCGAGCCCTTCGACTAAACGTACGCGACCGTCAACACGCGCTAAACCACCTCCACGATCTTCGATGCGGCGCGTGATCACTTCGAGTGACAAGCAGGCGCCGCTGGTCATATGCAGGGCCAGAACATGCGGATCGATAGCCGCGCCCAGTGTATCGACGTTGTGCAACAGTAGGTAACGTAACCCAGGCTGGTCCTGCAATAACTTTTGCAGCACGCCGTTGCGCATCAAGTTCGGCACCTCGTACCAGTGACCGACTGGATGCAAACACTGCATGGGTAAATTGTCGACGTAATCATTGCATTCGCCCGCCGTTCGCGCCCAACCAAGCAACGCCGCGCGCACGCTCTGCCGCATTTTCTCCTGCTGTTCGTCGAGCAATTGTTGCGGCATCTCTTCCCAGGCGAAGCGCAAATCGCGAGCCGTGGGAATCATGCGCAGACCAACGCTCTTGCCACGTGAAACGATGACCGAACCGGGATACTCGATCGCATTCACTGCAGCGCGAATCGGTGCATCGGTCATGTAGCCGGTCGTCACAATATGAGTCGGATACTTCCCGTACATTTCGCCGATCCGGCGGCTCTTGGCCAGATGCACATCCAGGAACGTGCGATGGCGTCCTGCCATTTTGCAGAAGGGGTGCAGTGCTTTCACGACTCCAGCACCCTGCGTCCAGCGACTGCCCACGCCAGCCGCCAGCGTCAAAACAGCGACTTGCCCCTTGGCCAGCGCATCTTCGGCTGTCTTAACCAAACCCTTCGGCGGGGTGAACCGCGCGTCGACTATGTCATCCGCACTAACATCCTCAATTTTGGCTGTCGCCGGTAAACGATTTTGAGACAGACCCAAACGCCCGCCCAGCAAATCTTCGCGGATATGTGCATGTGCGATCCGATCAAAACCGTTTTCCGCCAGCAGCGATTCAACGGTCACCGCTATCTCAGCCTGTTTTTTGGCAATACCGGGTAGAATGCGATCTAACAGGCGTTCTGCCAATTCGTTGTTAGCTGGTTCGTTATCGCGACATAATTGACCCACACGTTCCAGTTCGCGTCGCCGAGCTGGGCTGAGTGATTGAATATCTTGACGCAGCAGCGCTGGTACTACCAATTCGTAGTAGCCTCGCGGCATCGACTTATCGTTCTTCAGTTCAGCAGTCGTACCGGCATCATTAATCGCGAATTCATAAACAACTGGGTCCATCGCGAATGGCAAGCTGTTCTCGAGCTCACGCTTGGTAAGCAACATCGTTTGCTCTAGCCAGTCGGACGCCTCGACTTTTCGCGCAGGCGCGAAAAGAAATCCCATCCCGCCACCGGCCATCCCGCCGAGCATCCAAAAACCCCAAAAGTCGTCGGCATACCTCGACTGGCACTGCTCAATGAGCGACTCTGTGTAGCGGTTGGAGCACCACGGGATGATCTTTTGAAGCGGCTCGGCAAAGTTCCGATGAGTTAGTTTTCCGACACGCTCAATATCACCTGCCTTCAGCGCAGTTGCAATTTCGTCGAGCACTTGCAGGGCATCGTGCCTTGCGCGCCATTCGTCACCGCAGCGCAGTAAGTACTTTTCAGTGACCATCTCCAAAATCGGTCCAACATTCTGCGCCATTCCACCATGAACTAGCACCAGCGAATCTTGCAGCAGTTGACGCGCTGCGGGGGTAATCTCATCACCGCTGTAAACATGATGACGTGGCAACAGACGACCGCGACTGACTCCGAATTCAGGGTCATCCTCATTTGCAATCGAGCCGGTAATTAGTTTGATGCCTGGCCAGACTCCGCCTGAATCTTGCCAGCCGCCGCCCGAGCCACCCAGCCATTCACCGAGGATGGCCCGCGCCGCCACAATCCGCCGGTCATCCTCAGTCAACGCTCCCGTTAATTGCGAAACTTGTCCCGTTGCGCGCATGCAAATAGCGATCAGCGACCCGAGCAAATTTGTCGACACGGCTAGTCTCGAGCCTTTGGGAATGTCGTTCACACGACTAACAATTTCCAAACCGCGACCCGGTCCGACGAGCTTTGTTAAGACGGCTTCTATTCCCAGATCGCAACCTTCCATTCCAGGCGGAACCAAACCTGAGGCAATCACTGCTGCTTTCAACAATCCGAGATAATCTCTCGCGAAATCGTACACTTCGCTCATCGAGCGAACATCGGCGGTAACATCCAAATCAATACTTGTCAGTCTCAGCACCGGTTCATCGATCACACGCAAGGCGGTTTCAATTGGGGGCTCCGGTCGACTGTGGCGACCCTTAACCGCCAAATTGATCGACGCGTTAATTACTCTTGCACCTTCCGGAAAATCCATCCCCAGAAAAAAGATATCGCTCCAGCCGCTATGCGAAAAATCCATCCGCACGCTCGTCCGCTCGCACAGCACGGGGTACTGTCCGTTGCCGTCGATCACTAATAAATCTGGTCGAATACGCAACGGCAGGTCTTCTGGATGCCCCGTGCGGAACATCCACTGATTCCCCTTGACTGTCCGCACGCTCTTTCGAACTTGATCCGCCAATGTCTGGAACGCCAGCCGATGGTAAGCCGTCGCCAGCGCGCTAGATAACGTGATACTCGGTCCGCTTCGCACTTGCTCAGCCAAGAACTCGCTGATCGCTTCAGAAAATCTTCTCGCCAGCAGATTCTCATAACCCCCGAACGGAATGACTCCACATTCGCGCCCCTGCAACTGACGAGGCAAATGGAATCGATGGATGGCATAAAGAAAGAATAAGGCGCGGACACGTTGATACAAGTTATGACACTCACGCCGAAACAGGTCCAGTTCCGCGCACGCAGCCAGTAACTGCTCTCGCGATAGCGCCGCACAGTGTTCGTCGAGCGACAAGTTACGAACCGCTGGATCGTCCGAGCAGATGATATCGATCAAAGGCGTACGCTGAGTCGTGCTACCCACGGTTGAGTTCTTTACTAACATGCGTTCAGTCAATTTCCGTTGGTCAAAACTCGGCCACACGCTTCGTGTTACGATTCAGTTCTTGGCTAATAACTCAAGCAATTCCGTCAATACGCGGTCGCGATCCTCTCCCGAGAGTGCAATCGCCAACTGTGCGATTAGCAAGCCGTATTTTTCGCCAATGTTGTAACGTACGCCCTGCAACTCAGTCGCCAAGAATCGCTCTGTTTGTGCGAGATGATTTAGCGAAGTGGTCAAGTTCGCATGTTCGCCGGGCTTCAACTGCTGGACGGTCTTTTCGAGCAATTCGAAAATCGTGGGCGTCAGCACATGCAGGCCAAACAAGCACAAGTAATGGCCGGCGCGCTGACCGGCCACAATAAGACTCTGTTCCGCGACGGTCGGCGTTGGCTTTTCCAGAAACAAGTTGACTTCGTACAGGCAAGTCGCTCGCGGTACAGGTCGCCCACCGATCACTCCGAAAAATGCCAGCTGGTTCTCGCGCGTCGGCTGTACTGCCGATACCGAACACTCTTCGCGTCGCGCGACATCCACTAACTGCGCCGCGCAGGACTTGTGCGTTTTGCTGACATACGAATGGTCACTCACCATATGTAAAAACGCATCGCCATTGCAAAAATCCCGTGCCCGAAGCAGCGCATCACCGTATCCGCGCGGATCATGCTGTTCGAAGAACGTTAACTTAGGCGTCGCTCCGTTAAGCGATTGGCGATACCGATCTTCCTCGCCCGGTCGAATAATGATCGCAACTTCATCGATCCCTGCCCCAGTGACTTCGTCGAGCAAGAGGTCGAGCGCGGTACGAACTTCGCCTGACCGGTCGACGACCGTTTGCAGCGGTAGATGCGACTGGCTCTTGCCGGCCGCCGTGATTATCGCTTGGTTGATCTGCATAAACGGTTACAGTTAAAGGCAATAGTTATTAATTTAGGCTCGGGCATCCTGCGACTGTTGAGTCTAAGCGCAACAAGAGAATTGTAAACTCGCTACCGCCTCGGTCGCTCCAGTTTCCGCAAATCAGCGCTGGCTTTAGCTAGGCTTTGTCTCAAAAGGGGTCTGACCCATTGGAGGGCAGTAGGTTCCTTCGTGGAACACGGGCGGTTGGAAACTGTCACCCCTGGACTCGCAGCGTGTATAGCACCTCTCGATTGTTTTCCTCAATAACTTGAACGACGGGATTGGGTTGTCCTGGGAACTTTAGAACTGGCAACCAACCGCTTGGAGTGCGACCATCGTTGTCTTGCATGGCAACAGTAACTGGCCAACCTGGAAACTGAGCTTGATCGCCATCGGCTGAGTTTGAGAATCGGGGCCAGCATTCGAAGGTGATGTGACGCGATTTCTTGTCAAAACGGACTAGACCGTATCCATCGGCACGTTTGCGTTCGTTGGAAACATCTGCAGGATTTGCGTAGGCGATCATCGAGATCTTGTTGCCGAGTCCGTCGAGAAAATCGCCCGTCCATGGCAAAGGGCTCCCTAGGATGGGATTCGGCCCGGACCCCACGAGTCCAGGAATTTTTCTTGCCGTTCGCCCAACAGCTCGAGACCCGGCAAATCGATCGACTTCGGATCGTAGCTGGAATCGTTGAGATGATCTGGTCGAGGTCCCATTTTCGGAATCTTACCAGCGGGTCCGGTCTTGAATTTGCGATCTTCGAGTATTGCAAAGTCGACTCCGCCGACACGCATGCGGGTAAAGTAGACGGTGATACCTCGATTAACGGGCGCAGGATCGACTGCGTCGGGCAGATGCCAGGTCTGTTGACGTTGCACGAGGTTGACATATTCAACTGGATAAAAGTAGCCGCCGTCGGCGTTGCCGCTGAGCGTCGAGCGAGCTCCGTTTTCGCCCCAGAGATTCGGGTGGCCGACGTCGTGATCGTCCGGAATTGTGATGGTGGGTCGGTCGCGCATGATGTCGCGAAATTGCAATCCGAATTCAATCCAGCCGGCTGTATGTTCGGTGTGTCGATACGTCTGATCACCCGCAAAGAATAGAAGATCGGGATTTTGCGATTTGAGATTCGCCAGGATCTCGGGGCGTTGACCAGTAGGGCTTTGTTCCAATCAAGATTTTGGGGGTTAGTGCAGAACCATTGTCTCAATCGTTTTAGGCTCTCAACAAGTGGGATGCGAGCAGGTTAGCTACGGCGAGCGCAGGGGCGCAACGTGCAGCGGCCGGAGAAAGTTGGTCAGCTAACCAAGTGACTGTTGGCGCTGGCTGGGTAAGTTTGCCAATGGCGCGTTGGGCCAAGGCGCGACCGTGACCAACGGCTGTGATGTTTCGGGAAGCCTGCGCAAGGTTGCGCTCGATCGCCTCAGCAACTTGTGCGGCTTGGGCATCAATG
>JANLQO010000242.1:0-17820 GCA_031367855.1 Planctomycetia bacterium
CGAGAAGAAGAAGTAGACCACCTCTCCTTTCTATTTAATCAGCCTGCCACTGCAGGCTGATTTCGTTTGCTGGCAACGCTAGTAGCAAATCTTGCTCGCAGGACCACACTGGCTGGAATCCTTTGCACGTCAAGTTGCCCCCCGTCTCTCTATGTATCTCTATTGCCAACCGTGGCTTCCTGCCACACGAGTTGTCAGCGGTGCGATAGGAAATGCTTGTGGGGAATTCTTAAGGACGTGCCACCCGTGGCAGCGTTTTGCGAGAATTCGATTACTGGTTGCGATGACGCGTTAGCAAACGAACGTTTCATCCAAAGGATCGTAATCCAGCTCCAGTTGACGAATGAGTTCCTCCAACTGTTTGCGGCGCTCGCGCCCTTCAACGGCTCGCGCGCGAACTTCAGCGGGTGTCCAATTGCGTTTGATATCCGCAACGCGCTGGCGAATCGTCTGTAAATCGAGCTCGATACTGGATACTGGTTTTTGTTTTGTGGAGAGCATGGAACACATTCCTTGTAAACGTCACGACGCCATCAGTCGCCGATCAACTGCTGTACGGATTATAACGAATGCACGAATTGTGCCAAAGTACGCACGGGCAGTCACGAGAAAGCCGCTTAATGACGTAAGGCATTTACTACATTGCGTTTACGGAAAATCGTCAAATCCTGATGTCTACTGAGGCTGGAGAAAGGCCAGCTCCGCACAGGTCGAATCGGCGGAAAATCTTACAAAACAGCAAGCGCATCGTCGCATAATGAGAATGCTCCGGCTACAACGGGGTGGAATCTTGAGCTTTTTTGAGAAACTCGTTGGGTAGCGATTTCCAGGCTGCGGGCAGGGGTGCGACGAAGCTCATGGGTTGACGCAGTGTTGGATGTTCGAGGGTTAGCTTGCAAGCGTGGAGCGCGATTCCATTGGGAAATTTGCTGGTTGCGCCGTACTTGTTATCACCGAGAATCGGATGGCCCAGGTCGGAAAGTTGCAGTCGAATTTGGTGTTTGCGACCGGTACCGAGGTCGATCTCGAGCAAGGAACACGTTTTGGCACTGATCAGTGTTCGGAGCTGTAGTGTAGCCAACTGCGCGTCTGCGGATTTGGCAGGCACGAGCATCATACGATGTGCCGCATCGTTTTTGGCAATATGAGCGGAAAGTGTCCTCCAAGCAGGTTCGCCAAGTTGGCCTTCGACGCACGCGTAATAGAGTTTGCTTGTTTGGCGGTCGCGAAACTGCTCGGTAAGTCGCTTGGCGGCTTTGCTGGTGCGCGCCAGCACGAGAACGCCAGTGACGAAACTGTCGAGCCGACTGACTACTCCGACAAATACATTGCCGGGTTTTTGATAGCGTTGCTTTAGATACTCGGCGGCCCAGGCTGCCGCAGTGGGTTCGCCTGCGCGTGCGCCCATGGTGGCCAGTTGGGCTGGTTTGTTAATTACCAGTAGGTGATTGTCTTCATAGATCACCTGAATCTCAGGGATATTCAAGTGACGGTTCCAGTGCTGAGCAGTTAGACTATCGATTCGAGCGATGCTTAATCATCGTAACTTCGTTGCCACGATCGTTGTAGCGCACTTCAGACATGAATTCGCGGATGAGCAGCACGCCGCGGCCATTAGTACATTCGAGATGATCGTCATCGCGAGGATCGGGAACTTCTGCGGGTTTGAAACCGGCACCTTGATCCTTGACGCGCATGAAAGTAGTTTGTGGGTCAACGCGAATTTCGAGTTCAACTATTTTACCTTCGGCATATTTATTGCCGTGTGTGATCGCATTGACAATCGCTTCTTCAATTGCCAACTGAACGTGAAACAGATCGCGACCTTCCCATTGATTGGCTTCGAGTGCCGAGATAATGCGTTCGATGGTCGAATGGCCGACGTCGAGCGAACTGGGAATCATTTCGTGCAAACTCCAGCCGCAGACAGGCTTAGACATAGGGCTCTCCGAGCAGATTGCTCATGACCCGGCGTTCGGGGCGCGTCCGGTATCGGTATGTTGACAAGTGAGTAAAGACAAGTGAGTAAAGACAAGCGAGTAAAGACAAGCAACTACGTTGGGACGCCAAATGCCTTCAACGCTTCGGCTTCGGTCTTCTTAATATCGAATACTCGGTTCAAGCGGGTGATGGTAAAGACTTCCATAATTTCTGCGCGCAAGTTGCACAATCGGAGTTTTCCTAGAGCGCCTTTGACTCGCCTATCCATAAGGATGAGTTTGTTAAGAGCAGCTGACGACATGAACTCGACGCCATCGAAGTTCAACAGGACATCTTTGCATTTGTCCTTGTCGACGATCGAGAACATTTCTTCACCCATTTCTTCGATATTAGCGCTGTCGACAATTTTGCGATCGCTGAATCGCACTATCGCCAAATCGCCCACCCTGTTCACAACCATGCGTTTTCGATCAGACATTGAATTCCCCATCAGCTATCATTAAAGGGTAAGAGTTGGATTGAGTGAAATCTGTTTTGGTGGTACCGCAACCACATTTCTAAAGTCTGTAGTAGAATAGCACTATGGAGTTAGTGCCTGTCCGAAAAGGGGTCTGACCCTTTTTAGACAACACGATTTCAAGGCATTTCTGTCGTTGCCGGAGAGGGTCAGACCCCTTTTCGGACAGACACTTAGTGGCTGAGCAGCTTGGTGGCTGAGCAGTTTGCGACCCTTCGATAGTAAGCTAAGCTCGAAGCGCAAGCAAGACTAGCGTTCGACTTACGACCGTCAGGCTGGACTTTTCCCAATGCATACAGTGGACCTACTGGAACAAGCCCTATTCGTGGCGGAGGCGAACGGGATTTCCATCCGCCGCGAGTGGTTGGCCGAAGGGCTGGGCGGCATGTGCCGAATCGGAGAGCAACCGGTGTTGTTTATTAACCTTTCAGCATCGTACGAGGAGCAGCTCAAACATGCCCTGGCAGCCCTTCGCAGTCTCGATTTACACTGCCGGGATCTCACCCTTTCAACATCGCTAAAGCGGTTGCTCGCGTGAAATCATCCATTTTTGCAGCGGCAGAGGGCGCGACCGGCTATCCGTTTGATCGCTGCTGGTCAGTATCTGCTGCGGCACAATTAGCTTGTGTGCTGGAGGCAAGCGCGCCCAAAATGGGCAATGTGCATCCCGGTGCCGCTTTTGCCGATATGCACTTCGGCGACTTTTTGGAAAGTGCTGTTGCAATCGAACCCGTGTTTGCCAAGGTCGCAGAGTTGTCAGTCGGGGAGCTGGTGTTGGAGAGTGTGCGAGCGACCCGCGCCAAAGTTGGCATAAATACGAATCTCGGCACGCTACTGCTGTTCGCGCCCGTGGCAAAAGCGAGCAATTTAGGAATGTCGCTTGCCGATTTGCGGTCCGCGACTCAGGCGGTCCTGGGCGGCCTGGATCACCAGGATTCGAAGGCAATTTACGAAGCGATTCGGATTGCCAAGCCGGGTGGGCTGGGAGTAGTAGCGCAGCATGATGTGCGTGCGATGGCACCTGTGGACTTGATCGGCGCGATGGGCCAGGCGGCGGCAACAGACGCTGTGGCGAGGCAGTATGTCAATGGTTTCGCAGATTTGTTCGAGCGCTTGATACGGTGGTTCGATGCAGCGATTCGTTCGGGTCGCGATGTGTTTGCTGCCGCGAGTGAAGTTCAAGTTCGCTGGCTGGCGGAAGAGCTGGACGGATTGATTGTGCGCAAGTGTGGCACAACAGTTGCCACCGAGGTACAGTCATGGGCCCGCCGCATTGTTCAAACTGAGCATCCTGACCAGCGGAGGCAGCTGATTTTCGAACTGGATCTGCACCTCCGTGGTGACGGTCATCGACGCAATCCGGGTACAACGGCTGACTTGATTGCGGCCATGCTGTTCGTGAGATTACTGTGTCCTGTGTGACGATTAGCGAGAAACTAGAACCATGGAAACCAAGGCAACTTATCGAGTTCTGCTACAAAAAGAACAGTTGGTGTTCAGCGCGGCTCATTTCATCACGTTTGCGGGCGACATTTGTGAGTGCTTGCATGGACACAACTATGGGGTCAAAGCGGAAGTCGTAGGTGCATTAGATGAGAATCAATATGTCGTCGACTTCATCGCGTTTCGCGACAACCTGGCGGCGATTGTGAAGCGGTTGGACCATCATGTGATCCTGCCGACGCAGCACGAATTGATCCGGGTGGAGGCGGGAGAGAAGGAAGTAGTCGTGACGTTCGGTGCAAAACGCTGGATTTTTCCACGTGAGGATTGCCTGCTGTTGCCTATTGTGAATACGACAGCGGAAAAGTTGGCTTGGTGGATTGCGCAGGAGTTACGGTTGGCGCTTCGCCCAACGGTTGGCGACCGACTGGAAACATTGGAAGTGGCAGTCGATGAAAATCACGGCCAGTGGGGTATTTGCAAAATTGACTGGTAAATTCGTTACAGAACGTACCGCTTTCTTGTCCGCTGCGGCAACGGGTGCACTTCCGGTTGATAGTTGGTGCTGATTTCGCCGATGGAATTCATTGAATCGTTGGACGATTCGACGCTTTGCCGTTCAAGCCGAGCCCAGTCCTGACGTGCTGATGTGAAACATGGCGACACAATCGAGTTATGTAATTTCTGATGGTGTACGCAAAGCGGCCATTCTTCTCATGAGCCTCGAAGAGGACGATGCGGCGGCGTTGTTAAGTAAGTTGCCCCGTCGATATGTGGAACAGGTGTCGCTGGCGATCGCTCAACTCGACACGATCTCCGGTGTCGAGCAAGAAGGCATTATTGGCGAGTTCCTGGCGAGTCGTCCGAGTGCGTTGGGTCCGAATACTGGTGGCTTGGATCGCGCGAAGTCGCTGGTTAAGAAAGCGCTCGGCAAAGATGCGACCGACATGCTGAATGTGTTGCAGCAGACACTAGAAGCCCTGCCATTCGGATTCTTGCATAAAGTTGACCCGCAAAACATCCTGTCGTTCTTAATCGAAGAGCATCCACAAACCATTGCGATGGTACTCAGCCACGTACCGGCTCCGATTTCGGCAGCAGTGCTAGGTGGACTTCCGGCCCCGCGCCAGCTAGCCGTAATTCAGCGTATTGCAGAGATGGGACAAACCAGCCCGGAAGCGATCGACGAAGTTGAAAATGGCTTGTCGAATCGGATGGCTTTGTTCATGACTCAGTCCTACCAGAAGGCTGGCGGTATTCCTGCGGTTGCTGAAATGTTGAATGTGTCCGATCGCGCGACCGAACGCGCCATTCTGGATGGTCTGTCTCGTGAACGTCCGGAACTGGTCGAAGACATTCGCCGCCTGATGTTCACTTTCGAAGACGTCGTGAAACTTGGTGACAAGGATATTCAACAACTACTGAAGAATGTCGAAACCAGCCAATGGGCGATGGCTTTGAAAGGGGCCAGCCAAGCACTTCAGGAAAAGATCTTGAAAAACATGTCGCAGCGCGCCTCCGAAATGCTGAAGGAAGAAATGGAGTTTCTCGGTAAAGTGAAGCTGAGTGAGGTCGAAGCGGTACAGCAAAAAGTTGTCGACGTGATTCGTACACTGGAAGAATCTGGCCAATTGGCGCGTCCCTCCAGCGATGCTGCAGAAGAGTTTGTGGCTTAACGATAATCCATGGTCTCGAGGACAGTGATCCTAATGTGGGGGATTCGAGCCCGTATTCGCTCGGTATACTGGGGCTTTCAAAACTGGGGCATTCACCCTTTCCCACCTGCATTAGGACTCAACATGAAACTTGCATCGCTCTCGCTCTGCCTAGGCGTCCTATTGGGTTTGTCAGTTTTTTCTCAGGCGGATGACGCGCGTCGGCAACCTCCCAAGGACTTGAATGGCTACTTCCCTTTTAATCCGCCAAGTTCTTTAAGCGAATGGGAGGTGCGCAAGGAGTATGTACGGCGCCAGATTCTGGTTGCCGAGGGGCTTTGGCCAATGCCAACAAAAACTCCGCTGAATGCGGTGGTGCATGGCAAGCTTGAACGAGACGAATACACCGTCGAGAAAGTCTATTTCGAGAGCGCTCCAGGCTTTTTCGTAACAGGCAATCTCTACCGCCCGAAGCACGTCACGGGTAAAGTTCCTGGTGTGATGTTCGCGCACGGTCACTGGCAAGATGCTCGCCTGTCACTGGGTACCGAAGAAAGCGTACGCAAAGAGATCGCTTCGGGAGCAGAACGGTTCACCAATGGTGGCCGCAGCATTTTTCAATCGCTGTGTGTTCAGCTCGCACGTATGGGCTGCGTGGTCTGGCAATGGGACATGCTGAGTGACTCGGATTCAATTCAAATGTCTCGGCAAGTAGTCCATGGATTTGCCAAGCAACGACCAGAGATGAACAAAACTGAGAACTGGGGTTTGTATAGCCCGCAAGCAGAAACACATTTGCAGAGCATTATGGGACTGCAAACTTGGAATGCAGTCCGAGGACTCGATTTCTTGCTCAGTTTACCTGAAGTCGATCCAGAGCGAACTGCGATCACGGGTGCCAGTGGAGGAGGCACGCAAACGATGTTACTCGCGGCGATCGACGAACGCATCAAACTTTCGTTTCCGTGTGTCATGGTGAGTACGGCCATGCAAGGTGGTTGCACGTGCGAAAACGCCTCGTTGCTGCGCGTGAATACGGGCAATATCGAATTCGCAGCCCTCTTCGCCCCAAAGCCTCAAGGCATGAATACGGCTGATGACTGGACGAAGGAACTCGCAAGCAAGGGCTTTCCAGATCTACAGACGCTCTACAGTACCTATGGAGCCAAAGATAACGTCATGCTGCTGCGCGGTGAGCATTTTCCTCACAACTATAACGCCGTCACTCGCTCAGCGTTCTACACTTTTTTGAACAAACATTTCAAGCTCGGTCAGCCCGCGCCGGTCATCGAGCGTGATTTCGATCCGCTAACACGTGAGCAACTGACAGTCTGGGATGCGCAGCACCCCGCCCCCAAGGCTGCCGACCCCGATTTTGAACGTCAACTCCTTAAGTGGTTTACGGACGATGCCGAAAAACAGCTTCGCTTGAGTGCTGCAACAGTGGATGGTTTACAGCAAGGCATCGGCTCTGCTGTCGAAGTGCTCATCGGCCGCACTTACGCCGACGCTGGTGATTCCGACTGGGAACTGAGTGACAAGCAAGACCGCGGCAGCTACGTCGAAATGTCCGGAAAACTGGTGAACAAGAAATATAAGGAAGAACTGCAAGTCGTTTGGCTGTATCCCAAACAATGGAATGGAAAGGCTGTCATTTGGCTGGGCGACAATGGTAAAGACTCGCTCCGTAACCCGGATGGTAGTCTTACGCCCGCCGTTAAGAAACTTGTTCAGGAAGGGGCCACCGTTCTTGGCGCGGACTTATATATGCAAGATGGTGAAACGGTCAAGCAAACGCGAATCGTGGACAACCCGCGAGAGTTTGCAGGCTACACCTTCGGTTACAATCACGCGCTTTTTGCGCAACGAACGCATGATGTACTGAGCATGGTACGATTCCTGCGTAATGCCAATGTCGGCTCGCACCCGCATCCAAAGTCCGTGGCCGTTGCTGGTTGGGGACGTAGCGGCCCCGTCGTAGCCGCCGCACGCGCTCTCGCGGGAGTCAATATTGATCGCGCGGCGGTGGAGTCGAAAGGTTTCCGTTTTGGGAAGCTCCTCGATTATCGCGACGAGATGTTTCTACCGGGCGGCGCAAAGTATCTCGACCTGCCTGGGCTACTCGCACTAAGTGCTCCGAATCCGTTGTGGGTATCGGGCGAGGGGAAAGAACCTGAGATTGTCACTGCCGCCTATGCTGCAACGAACAAATCCAAGGAACTCACTGCGGTGACGGATGCAACCAGCGAGCAAAAAACTTCCGCCGTTTCTTGGCTGCTCCAATAGCTGATCCGAGTTTTTTGCATTTCCATCCGAGGCACGACAATGAGGTGGCAGTTATCGACTAAAATGAAAGTACGTGTATTGTTTGCGTCGGATTCGAAAAAGTACCTGCTCGATGATTGATAATTTACCCCGTGTGACTGGGCCACTGGAGAGTTGGCAGCGGCTGTCAATGTTGCTGACGACACGCGATGCGGGCACGGGATTGCTCAGAATTTTTCCGATCGATGCCAGTCCGGTGAGTGTGCTTGATGCACTGACTTCAGAATCGGTATCAGGATCATCTGAGCAGCACGCAGCGGGTCGCCTGTTGCACGAAAAACTGAGCGGTCTGCTAGGGCAGTTGTCGATCTTTGAACAGGTCAGTCATTGTCCGGTGGTGGCCATTACAGGCTTACTCAATGCGGGCAAAAGTTCGTTGCTGGCGACATACCTCAGCGAGGCGGGACGAGCGCGCGTACTGCGCGGCGTTGGAAACCAACAGGGCACGCATCGCTTTGTCATCTGGATGCCGCAAGTCTGGTGGAGCCAGCCGGAATTGTTGAGCACGCTGATTAGTTTTCTCACAAGTGTGTTCGGCCACCCACCCGAACAATTGTCCGACGATGTCAACCTGGCTCAACAGCAGTACAACGGTCAAGTATTCGCAAGTTCCTTGTTGGCGGGCGTTGAGCCACTAGAGCGCGCCGCAGCCAGGGACCCGATTGCCGTCGACCCGATTTCCGTGCCCTTGATCGCCCGCGACTCAGGGCTCGATCGGCTAAAGCTTGGGTTGGTCGACTGCCCGGATATCCAGACCGGGTTTCTAGATAATCCGACGTCGGATTTGCGCGGTGGAGAGCTGGCGGCGTCACGACGAAGTCAGTTGAGCAAAATTGGGCGTTTGTGTTCCGCGTTCGTCATCGTCAGCAAGTTGAGTAGCTTGCACGATGAGGGGTTGTTGCAGTTGTTGACCACGCTGCGAGATGCGATGCCTGGCGTCCCGCGCATCTTGGCGATCAACAAAGTAAAGGCTCGCTATTCACCCGAGACGGTTTATTCCGAAGCTCGCAATTTGGTCGATCGCTTTGGGATTGCAAGCGTTTTTGGGGCGTATGATTACCGCAGCGCATTAATGAATGAACGTATTCCGCCAGCACCGGCAGGATTGACTAGCTCGCCTGAACAGCCGCAACCGATATTTTGGGATTTATCGAGTCAAGTTGAAGCAGGCCCGCGCCAGCCGCTGGCTGAACGGGATTACCTGTACCATCTGTCAACCCGATTGGAAGCAGGAAGTTTAGCCCGCGAAAGTCATCGTAGCTTGTCGTTGCAGTTACAAGCCGCTGCATCGCAGTCGCTTGAGTGGCTGGCGAATAACGAGGCGCTGCGCAAGAGACAACTGACAGCAGCTTGGAAAGCGATCGCTGAAGCCTGCTACGATTTCATGGCTGAACGCAATTCGGACGGGCAGGCAACCGGCTTGCGATTGCAGGCCTCACCGGCCATCGTGTCGCAACTGGCAGATAGTTTGCAGCGCACGGCACCGGTGTGGATGCGATTTAGTATGACCATCGACCGTACCGCACGACAGTTTCAGCAAGCCGTATCGAACAGCGCATCGCGATTTAAGATTCTACAGACCGCGTCCAACTCAGTGATGCAATTCGCGAAGAGTTTTCGACGTGGCGAAGGTGCTCAGGTTGTCACCCCGCAGAGGCTGGCCGAGTCGATTCGCAATCATGACTTTCATGATGCGATGAGCCGCATCTCGGACGAAGATTTGGTCAACAGTTGCGAAGCGGCGATGAAGCGTTTTGCGGCTGAGGACAAGTCGTTGCTCGACCCGAAAGAACTGGACGATTGGAGCAAGCAGATTTGGGAGAACATGCCGCTCAAGCAGAAGTTGTGGAAAGGGACGCAACCGTTAGCTCTATTGATGGGGCCGCTCTTGGCTGCGGTGCTGGTCCCCATTGACGGTGGCGGAACCGCGGTGCTGGTGTTCGCATCGGCAAAGGAGTTGCTGGCTGCGGCAGGGATCGCGGCGCTGCTGAGCCCGACACTTGGCGGCCATGAGGCACTGAAAATTGTACATCGCGAAACGCCTTGGCGACAATTGAGCGACTTGTTTGCAATCGTGTGCGACAGCCTGGGTGTGCCGAGGCCTGCCGCAGATCAACTGCCGCGATCCAACTGCGCAGGCGAAATGCGTGCGTTGCTCGCTTGCAGTCTTCCGGAAAAAATGGGCGCTGGCAAAGTAGCGGCCATCGCTCATTGGAAATCGTCCGACGACTTTCTGCGTACACTCCGCATGGCTATTCAAAACTGTTGCTGATTTGATGAGAATGAAATCCTAATATGGCAGTAAACAATGGCCTTTTCCCTGAACGGCTGGTTGAAGCGACGCGGAGCGTATTCGGCGATCGACCATTGACGCACGGCGTTAACGAAGCTTGCTCACGATATGACAAAGATGTTCGCAATATACAAAACGGACGTGGTATCAACGCGCTGACGCTTGCGATCGTAGGGGCGAAAGGACAGGGTAAAACGTGGGTTGCTCGGCAGTTGGTTCGTGAACCGCACATTCGGAACCTTCTGCGCAGCGGTGACTTGAATCAAGATGCCACGACACGCTTGGTTTGGATCGGCCCGCATGCGCCGGACGGCTTGGATGCTGCCAGCGAGATTTTCTATCCATGTCCTTCAAATCAAATGGCGGAGATTGGGCAACCCTACGTGGTGCTGGATACCCCTGGGGTAACCGATACCAATCACCGGGCCGCTGAAATCGCATCCGATGCGTTATCCCTGGCACCGATCAAGTTGCTGGTGATTGCACGCGACCAATTGCGGGCGGCATCGAATTTGTTGATTGCCGCCAGAATTGATGGCGCAGTTTGTATTCCGGTGATCAGTTCCGTCGAGCCAGAAGAGACTCAAGAGGGTTCAGCCCTGGCAAGTCAATTGCGGAACGACCTGCGGGCACTGCGCGAGCAACTACAACTGCGCGCGCCGAAGGTCCGTTTAGTAGCGGAAGTCCTGGTACCGGATTTTGAGATTACTGGGAACGAAGAGAATTCGTCAACATCTTTTGTGGGCCAACTCATCGATCGCTTGAGCGAATTGGAATTGAGCGAGTTGAGTTTAGCCAGCGCACGCGACTCGCGATTGCAGTCGGCTCAACAAAGACTTCGAACCGATGTGGCGAAGTTGATTGGGACCGAGTTGCCGCAGTTGGCAGCGGCCGTCGATCGACTTAACCAGGAGACGGAGAGTTTACCGGATCGCGTGCTCGAATCGCTGCTCGGCAGTAGTTCGGTATTGGAGACCGGAGTGCGCATGCGATTGCGAACGAGGTTGGTGAGCGACACTTCGTTGCTGTGGTTTCCATATCGCACAGTCATGTCCACCTTAAATCTGACGCAGGGGGCCTGGGACCGCGTAGTGCTGGCACTCGCGGGCAGCATACCAAGTTTGTTCGGTGCGCTTGCGTCATGGGCTAGAAACGCACGGCAGTCTCGCGATTTTAATTCAGAGATTCGCGATGGGATTCGGCAACGCACACAGCGACAGGTCGAAGAGCGACTTCGGCCACTGTGCGATCAGTTCCATCGGGCAGTGATGAAGCTGCGACCGCAAGATGAACGCTCCAAAGCCGTTGATGGAACTCTGTCGAGCGGCATGAGTTTGTCTGGGATCGATGAGTTGCAGAATCGTTCGCAGCGGATTTTCGATGTCGCGATCGCAGCCAACGCAACGGGGAATCTCTGGGTGCAGTTGCTGGCTGCGGTGGGGACGATTCTGTTTTGGATTTTCATGGCGGGGCCGATCGTTGTCGTTTATCGCGAATACTTTGCAGCTTCTCTCCAGGCACTCGGTGGATCCGAAACGCACCTGGAGAGCTTTCCGCATCCGCCAGCCGGCTTGATGCTGACAAGCCTTGTGCTGTCGGTGTTGCCGCTAGCGATCTATTGCATGGCCGTACTTACGGCGACGCTCAGTCGGCGAAAAGTATCGCGAATTGCCAAGGGTATCATTCGCGAGCACGAGCAAGCGATTGCAGAGCTGAAACGCAGCGATGTGATTCGATTGGAGTTTGAAGACCATTTGCTACAGCAGGCAGAGTTTCTGTTAAACCTGCGTCGCTCGGCGGAAGGATTATGAATTCGGCGATTGAGGCAGCGGCGGCGCTGACCGTAGCTGCAAGGTTGACACCCGCCTTTCCGTCGGCGATTGCCACGGTCGCCGTGCATGGGCCGTTGGCGGTTGAGATTATTGGTCGGTTGGTAAAGTGCAAGCACTCTCCCATCGATGCATTCCCGTTGGGTCGCGTGCGCTACGGTTTATGGAATGCTGCGGAAGGAATGGTTGCGGCAGAGCAAGTGGTCGTTTGTCGTACCCACTCGCAAACAATCGAGATCCATTGTCATGGTGGCCATGCGGTGTGCCAGATGATTTTAAATGATTTGGTCACTCATGGTTGCCAACAGGTTGCGGCAATCGATTTCCCGATGGAATTCGATTGCGACTTCAAACGCGAGGCCGCGATCGATTTGCAGAGAGCGACCACGGATCGTGCGGCTGCGATATTGCTTGACCAGCTGAATGGCGCGCTGGGTGATGCTATCGCGACCATTGCGGAGCGGTTTCGAAGTCAGGGAGCAGCAGCAGTGCGGTCGAATGTGGAAGAATTGTTGCGATGGAGCGATTTGGGGCTGCATTTGGCGGAGCCTTGGCAAGTGGTATTGGCTGGGCCACCCAACGCTGGAAAGAGTAGCTTGCTGAATGCGATCGTAGGCAGCGAACGCGTGATTGTGCATAGGGACCCCGGTACGACGCGGGACTGGGTCGACGTGCTGACTGCCATTGACGGCTGGCCCATAGCGCTCAGCGATACAGCCGGCATTCGAGTTAGTACGGATGCGATCGAGGCCGAAGGCATTCGCCGCGCGTTACAACGCGTGGCTGCTGCAGAGCTGGTTGTATTCGTGGTAGATGCCACGATTGGCTGGACGGATACACACGAGCGCTTGAAAGCAGCCGCAGCTGGCAAACGAACCCTGATCGCCTGGAACAAGATCGATTTGAGTGAAGGGTTGTTGTGTCCCGTTGAAGCGATCCGTACCAGTGCTAGCGTGGGAATTGGCATGGCTGAATTGCTAGCTGCAATTGCGCATCAACTTGTTCCCACCGTTCCGCCTCCGTCGGCCGCGGTCCCGTTTCGGTTGCGGCACGTGAAGTACTTGGAATCGCTGATTCCCAGTTGAAGATAAACTGAATAATGCCGGCTTTAGTTTGACATTGCCAATTTGTTGTCTTTTAATCCCCAAAAGGCGCAGACCTTTATCGACTATGGTTAATCGCCCTTTCCTTGAAGGCACCTTGAGCTTTGCCGCCTTCGCCTGGGAAGCCACCGCATTTGCTGAAGCGGATGAAAAGCGAAAAACTATTTGCTGGGATCGATCAGAAACGGAAACAGTTTGCGAATTTCTTCCGGCGCTGGTTGCCTCCCGTATTCGCAGATCTCGAAAGATTCGGCGTATTTCACTGACTTAGCTTTAGTTTCGCCATACCAACGGGTGAGGGAATCGCGGAAGCGGTCGGCTTCGGCAGCGGAGCGTTTCTCCCAACGTTCTCGCAACCAAGTTCGACGCAGTTCGGGTTGCGAAGCGGGTGGGGCAGCCGCGGTGGCTTCTTCACTGCCGAGTGCGCCACCTTCAAAAGTTTGCGATTCGAGCGCGAGCAACGCGTCGACTTTCTGTTCAAACACCTCATCGATGGCTACCGCGATATCGGCGACGAATGGATAGGGTTTCTTGAAACTATCGCTCGAGTATAGGAATACAGGGTTCTTCTTTAGCGGCGGAGTGTCGGGGCAAAAGAACGGAACCATAACCATATAAGCAGCATCTTGGACCAGCACGCCGACGTACCGATGATCGGGATGATAGTCCCACGGTCGGTGCGCAATGACGATGTCCGCGTCCCACTCGCGAATCAGTCGCGTAACGGTTCGGCGATTCTCCAGAGTGGGTTCAAGTTCACCGTCGTGAATGTCAAGCACTTCGCTGGTCACTCCCAAGCGTTTGGCTACGAGCGCGGATTCGGCGGTGCGGCGTTTGGCGAGCGGTCCGCCCGCCATCTGCCAGTGACCAATGTCGCCGTTGGTGACCGAAACTAGTTTGACGTGGTGACCAAGCTTGGCCCATTGCGCAGCGGATCCACCACTTTTGTATTCGGCATCATCGGGATGTGCTCCGAAGCAGATGATGCGGAGCTTGCCGTCGCCGGCCAGGGGCTGAGCAAAGCATGGTGTGGCAAGTAACGCGATCGATGTGAGTAGAGTTGCCAGGCGTAGCATGATGGACCTTTCAAGTCGAGTTAATGTAAATCACGGACAAGCGTCAGTATGGGGTCAAATGACTCCCTCGCTCGCGATTAGTGGTTTCAGCTATAATCTTCCTTGCCCCTGTCAACAGCATAATCCTCCCCCTCAACTTCTGGAGATTGCGATGAAGCAGTCCATTAATATTCATTTGGTCGCCGCAATCTCTTGCAGGCTGATGAGTTTGTCGCTGTGCCTCGCTATCGCTTCGGTAAGCTTAGCACAAGAACTTGCCATCCATGAATTCAAACGTCAGCGGCTGACGGAAACGTACTTTTCTGAAGGGACCGCAGTGGGTGATCTGAACGGCGATGGAATCAAGGATGTCGTCTATGGGCCGTATTGGTTCGCAGGTCCGAGTTTCACGGAGAAGCATGAGATCTACGCACCCGTGCCGCAACCGATGGAAAAGTACTCGGATCATTTCTTCGCGTGGATTTATGATTTTGACGGCGACGGCAACTCCGATATCTTCACGGTTGGCTTTCCTGGCACACCGGCTTACGTGTACAAGAATCCTGGTTTGAAGGGAGTAAAAGCAAGTGATCCGGTCAAGCACTGGGAGAAACTACAGGTCTTCGATTGGGTATCAAACGAATCGCCACAGTTAACTAATCTGGTCGGAGACGAGAGACCTGAGTTGGTGTGTACCCGAGATGGTTTCTTCGGCTACGCAGCGATCGATTGGTCGAAACCGCTGAGCACTTGGACATTCCATCCGATCTCTGAAAAAGTGGCGACGGAGCGCTTTGGTCATGGTCTGGGGATTGGTGACGTCAATGGCGATGGACGCATGGATATTCTGCAAGTCGAAGGTTGGTTCGAGCAACCTGCGACGGGCGCGGACAGCAGTCGCTGGAAGTTTCATCAAGCAAAGCTCTCAAGCGCCTACGGGGGCGCGGAAATGTATGCCTACGATGTCGATGGTGATGGCGATAACGATGTGATCACCAGCGAAGCTGCTCATGAATTCGGTCTCTCTTGGTACGAACAAGTTCGCGAAGGTGAGGAGATCAACTTTAAGCAACATGTAATCATGGGGCAGGATAAGTCGGACAATAAGTACGGTGTGTTGTTCAGTGAATTGCACAGCGTCAACTTGGCGGACATGGACGGCGATGGATTGAAGGACATCGTGACTGGCAAGACTTACTACTCGCATCACAAGGCGAGCCCAATGTGGGATGCGGGTGCGGTGGTTTACTGGTTTAAACTCGTGCGAAATAACCACGGCGTCGATTGGTTACCGTACAAAGCCGATGGTGAAGCGGGCGTCGGCCGTCAGTTGATCGTTGATGACATCAACGGCGACGGTTTGCTCGATATCGCGACCGGTGGAATGCTGGGCAGCCACGTGCTGTTGCATGCGAAGAAGACGGTCGACGAAGCGACCTGGAAGACAACTCAACCCAAGGTCTTCGATAGACCCAAGCCGCGAGAGGTTTCCAATGCGAAACATTTGCGAGGACCGCGCAGTCCGATCGATCCAGCCACGGGGAAGGTTGCCGATGCGATCGAAGGCGAGGCGCTCGCGGTCAAAGTGACAGGCGGCACGGCGAGCCCACAAGGGATGGGCGAATTTCCTGGCGATCGCTGGAGTGACAAGAGTCAATTGTGGTGGACCGGTGCAAAGCCGGGCGACAGCCTAACCGCCGAGTTCACCGCAGAGCGACGGTTGGATGCGATTGAAATCGCTTTCACCTGTGCACCGGATTACGGAGTGGTGCAGATTGCGCTCGACGGCAAGCCAATTTCGGAGCCGATTGATCTTTATGAGACGGCTGTTGTGACAACGGGTTTGCTGAGTTTCAAAACGCCTGGACTGGCCGCTGGTAAGCATCTGTTGTCGATTGAAATTGTCGGGGCTAATCCCAAAGCGGTTAAAGCGCACATGGTCGGCATTGACTTTGTTCGTTTTCGAGCCGAAGGGGCTGTGGCGCCCGAAGTAACCGATGGAGTGAAGGCCACCGATGCGAACGGTCGGGCGTTGAACTTGGATTTTGAAACGGGCAGCTTGGCGGATTGGACCGCAACGGGCGATGCCTTCGAAGGGCAACCGATACAAGGTGATACCGTGTCCGCGCGTCGTAGCGACATGCGCAGCAGTCATCACGGCCAATTTTGGATTGGTGGTTTTGAAAAACTAGGTGACAAAGGTGTCGGCACGTTAACGTCGGTACCATTCAAAGTGACTCAGCGGTTCGCCTCGTTTTGGATCGCAGGCGGTGGAGCCGACGGCGCACGACTCGAGTTGATCGCAGTCGGCGAAGAAAAACCGTTTTATCAAATCGGTGGTCGGCAAACCGAAGAGCTATCGCAGGTGGTCGTCGATTTACAGCGTGTGCTGAACAAGGAGCTGCAGATTCGATTGGTTGATCAAAGCCAAAATGGGTGGGGGCATATCAACTTTGACCATTTCAGATTGCATGAGAAACGGCCGGCCGAATTGACACCAGCTAGTGTGCCGCTGGTGGCGGATGATTATCCGCATCGCGGTTTGGATGTAGTTGCGGCGGCGGCAGCGATGAAATTGCCAGAAGGATTTCGTGTAACGGTCGCGGCTTCCGAGCCCGATGTAAAACAACCGATTGCGATGGCGCTCGATGATCGCGGTCGCACTTGGATTGCGGAAGCTTACGAATACCCACAGCGCGCCAAGGGTGATACTGGCAGAGATCGAATTCTGATTTTTGAAGACACCGATGGCGACGGTACTTTGGACTCGCGAAAGGTCTTTGCTGAAGGGTTGAACCTGGTCAGCGGATTGGAAGTTGGCTTTGGTGGCGTGTGGGTCGGAGCAGCACCCTACTTGATGTTCATTCCGGATGCTAACGGCGACGACAAACCGGACAGCGGGCCACAGATTCTGCTCGACGGTTGGGGATTCCAGGATACGCACGAAACGTTGAACGCGTTTATCTGGGGACCGGACGGTTGGCTCTACGGTTGCCATGGCATCTTCACGTACTCGAATGTGGGCAAACCGGGAGCAGCCAAAGAAGATCGTACACCGATCAACGCAGGTGTGTGGCGTTACCATCCTTTGCGACACGAGTTCGAGGTGTTCGCGCACGGCACTAGCAATCCCTGGGGCGTGGATTTCAATGCCGAAGGCGAAGCGTTCGTGACCGCATGCGTCATTCCCCATTTGTTCCACATGATTCAAGGCGGTCGTTATCATCGCCAAGCAGGCGAGCATTTTAATCCAAACACGTACGACGACATCAAGACGATCGCCGATCACTTACACTACCTGGGAGCGACGCCGCACGCGGGCAACGGCAAGTCGGATGAAGCGGGCGGTGGTCATGCCCATGCAGGGGCGATGATCTATCAAGGTGGAGCTTGGCCACAGCAATATCGCGGTGCGCTGCTAATGAACAACATTCACGGTCAACGTTTGAATGTTGATTTGCTGATACCCGAGGGCAGCGGCTATGTGGGCAAGCACGCCGCCGATTTCTTGCTAACTGGCGATATGGCCTCGCAGATCTTGAACATGCGGTATGGGCCAGATGGTCAAGTTACGATGATTGACTGGTACGACATGCAAGCCTGCCATTTGAAGGAGATTGAAAAGCATGATCGCAGCAACGGTCGCATTTACAAAATCA
>JANLQO010000182.1:0-13872 GCA_031367855.1 Planctomycetia bacterium
TTCGCTTGTACGAGAAACGCAACGCAAGAATGCCCAGCAGCCTCGACGAACTTACATCCCTAGAACTCGGCGAACTGAAATTGGATGCAAATTCTTTGCTCCCCCCTGGTGGCCAGCCATTCGGCTACCGCGTGCAAGACGACCAGGTTTTGCTATGGGGATTTGATCTGAACCAAGCTTCAATTACTCCGCCGGAACCTCCCTCGACCGTTGCGGGCGAGCCCAGTGCGGAGATGAATAAGCGGTGGATTTGGACGCTGAAAACGCAAGAGTGATGAGTCCTGCTGCAACTCAGCCGCTGGTCTGCATGATTTTGAGCACATCCCCTTGCGGGCAATTCTCGATCGCGAGAGATCGGCAAGCGACATCGCGCACATGTGCGCGTTGCACGGTCAAGCAGGTATCGATCAAGTCTTGAAGAATGGGTACAGCCAAATCCCAACTACTGCGATCTCGCTCTGATACAGCCTGCATGAGCTGAATGGCCAGATGGTGGATCGCTGGGTAATCGTGCTTTTCGCCAACAACCGCCAACTGACTTAACGCTTGGCTGAGTGCAGGTGCATCATGCGTTTCGTAGGCGTACAATGTACGTTCAGTTAAGTGTCCGACACGGATGGCCGAACGATCGGGGCCGGAAGTGGTGCAATAGCGACTATCCAAACGCCAGCCGATCTGCAAATCCGTAAACCGATCCACCATCACTGGGTCAAATTGCGTTCCGGCGCACCGCCGCAGTTCAGCAAAGGCTTCTTCTGCGGTTCGCCCTGGACGATAAACGCGATTCGAAACCATGGCATCGAAAGCATCGACGATACACACGATACGCGCTCCGATTGGAATGGCATCGCCAATCGGGCCACCGGGAGGCGTGTTGATTCCGTCGTATCGATAGTGATGGTAACGTACAATGTCGGAAAGTGCAGGCGAGTTAAAGGACGAATCGACGATCTCGACGCCCATGCGAGCATGTGCTTCCATGATCCTCCATTGCTCTTGCGACAATTTTCCAGGATGAAGTAGCACCGAATCGGGCACGCCGATCTTGCCGATGTCATGTAACAAGCCGGCGATTTCGAGCACGTACAAGTCGCCCACGGCCATCAGCCCGCGTGCAATCGCCACACTCATTTCGGCGACGCGCTGACTGTGCAGCGCAGTCTCGGCATCGCGATAGGCGAGCGCCGCATGGAGCGAGGTGACCGCATGATAGGAAATCGGCTGGTCCGCATCAGAACGAATGCGCAATTCCGCAGCCCGCTGATCGTTTTGAGCGGCCAATTCAGCGACCAACTCGGTGCTCCAACAGCGAACCGCATTGCGGCCACCGTGCTTCGCCGAATACAGCGCCTGGTCAGCTTGTTCGAGCATCGCTTGAAAGCTTGTGGCGCCGAAACTGGCCGCAGAAACACCAAAACTTGCCGTTACGTGATAGGGCTCGGCCAATTGTTCGCAGATCGCAAGTCGTACTTTTTCGGCGATCGCGACGGCTTCTTCAACCGCCATCGCTGGCAGAATGATACAAAACTCTTCGCCTCCATAGCGACCGACTACGCCCGAATTGTCGACCGCTTGCGTAATGGTACGCACTACATCCTTGAGCACTTGATCACCTGCTGCGTGTCCGTAACTATCATTCAGTTTCTTGAAATGGTCGACATCCAACATCACGCAATTCAGCTGCTGAACCTGGCAAGCTTGCTCTTTCCACACACGATCCAGTTCCTCAAATAGGGCTCGGCGATTCCAAGCACCCGTTAGGGCGTCTTTAGATGCCAGTTCTTGCAGTCGCAGGTTCTGTTCGTGAATCAGCTCGCGCGAGCGCTCGATTTCTGAAACTGCATTGATCAAACTCTGCTTTTGCTGCTCGAGCGTCGTAACATCTTCAAAGCTGACTAGTGTTCCCGCGAGCTGTTCTTTAGCATCGAAAACCGGCGTAGCGTTCACGACGAAGCAGCGTTCGGCCTTCGATTCTTCCAGTAAAAATACCGTAGCCCCAGAACATCGAAGCTTCGTATTAATGGCTGTTTCCCAAGGTGTGCATGCATCCGCGAATCGCCAATTGAATTTGTCGAGTGAACGGCCGATCAATTTGTCGCCATCGATACCGCAACTCTTCTGGAAGGTCTCATTGGCCAGCACAATTCGCTTCTGACCATCCAGGATTACGACCCCTCCCGCCAGCGTATCGAGTGTATTACGAACTCGACGCGGAACGGCGTTGCTCGAATTGAGAGCCGGCAATGATCGTCGCAGAAGCAGCCCGAAACTGACCAAATTTAACGCCAACGCGATAATGAAATTCTTCATTTCGCCATTATTGGTTGAACCGCCGCCGGTTTCAGTGAATGCAACTTCAAGATTTCCCCAGGGCCGATTGCTTCGCAAAATGGGGACGCGTACGTTCGAAGGCGTAGAAGGTTCGTCCGCTGCCAGATGCCACGACTGCTCAGGATTGCCGATCGATTGAACAATCAATCCGTCGAAGCGAACCAAGCGAATACTCTCGACATTGGGTGAACGCTGGGCAAATTGCTCAATCTGCTTTTCAATAGCGATTCGATCCTGCCTATGCAAATGCAACGAACAACTGATTGCAATCTCTTCGCATACAGCAATCCGTTGGCGTAACGATTCTTCCACCGCCTTCGCGAGCTGCTCTCGATTGCCAACCACCAGCAACGGTAGCGTTGAAAGCAACGCTAGTAGAACCGTTAGTTTGGTGGTGAGCGAGAGCCGACGCATGAGCTTTAACTACATTGGTGGAAAGTAACAACTGGATTCCGAAGCGAAGAAGTGTTGCTTATTCCCAACCCCCCAACCCTCATAAAGAATTTTGGCCAACTGCTTCATTGTTAATTGCTGACGCGCGCCGTTAGGTTGAATCGAATGTAGCGATTGCATCGATTCCAATGACTCGCTTGATGCGCTCGCCAGACGGATGAGAGAGCCAATTTCCACTGCATAAATGGCGACATATCGCCTACTGACCACGCAAGCAGCTCAACTAAAAGTAGGCTTTTCCAATTAATCGGAGCGTAGCACCTGCATGAATGAGGTGGGCACTTTCCCGCCAGCCAATACTGACCACAAAAGTAGCTTTCGACCGATCCAAAGATCGTAGTCTATGGGGCAGTGCATTCGTCCCGCAGGCAACAAAGTTAACTCTCAACAGATCTTATGACAGCATACGGGCTGTAGGCTTAGACTTCAGAAGCATTTCGATTTTTAAGGATAGTCTGCTGGTGGGGCGATCACGGAAGATCACACACTACTTTGTAATTCTCATCGTGGCGCAAGCATTGATGTGTAGGATCGCTATTGCGCAATCCCAAACTGAATCCGTAGACTTTGTTAGGGAAGTTGCGTTACCAACGGTCGGCGAGTCTTTGGATTTTTCTCAGTTTCAAACGCCATCGATGCCCAGCGACCTTCCCACGGTACCCGACGCGTCGCTTTTCCCAGCCGTTAATCAAGTTATATCTGATCGGCCGCCCGCAATCGTTGAGGAACTGCCACGCACAGAACCCGTTTCGCAACTGGCTGCTCTGACGCAACCTTGGTGGACTGAGCTGAAACCGAGCCGCGGAGAATTGGGCGAACATCGAAGTATTGAGCTGGACAACTTGATTTGGATGGCGATTGCGAATTCACCCCACGTGCGTTCACTATTGCTCGAGCCCCAAATTCAAGAGGCCAGAGCGTCGGCAACTTTAGGGGTGTTTGATCCAACTCCTTTCATCAACTCCCTGTTCAATGATTCATCCAATCCAGTTGGCAATACATTGACCACCGGTGGTCCCTCACGGCTAAACGAGAATTTGTGGGAAAACAGTGCGGGGGTGAAGGCGCGCACGAAATCTGGCGCACAAACTGAACTCACCCAGGAAATGAATTTCCGCGACAGCAACTCGGTGTTTTTCAAGCCGGGTCAGCAAGCCGACACGCGGATGGTCATGCGATACACACAGCCATTAATGCGAGGTGCCGGCGCAACCTACAACCGTTCTTCGTTCGTGATCGCAAATCTTTCCAGTTCGGAAAGCGCCTACGACGCCACGATCAAGATACAACAGCATGCGTTTACGATCTCGACCAACTACTGGGAGCTCTATGTAGCGCGTGCCTTCTACCAGCAATCGGAACAAGGCCTCGAACGCTTGATCGCGCTGCGCGACCAGCTCGCTGGTCGCGCTGACTTGGACAGTCTGCGCAGTCAACTGCATCGCGCCGACGCGCAAATCTCGCGCCAAAGATCACAACAGGCTCGCGCGCAGGCCCAAATAACGGCTTCCGAGGCAAAGCTGCGAGCCGCCGTGGGAGCCCCGGAATTGTCGGCCGGATCAGCCGGAGTGCTTATTCCCGTTACTGCCCCTGCTGATTGGAAACCCAATCTAGATGTCCAATCGGAGCTGGGGCTCGCCCTAAGCTTTCACCCCAATATTCAAGCGACTCATGCCCGACTCAAGGCCGCCAAAGTCAAATTACAAGTTGCCGAGAACGAACTGCGGCCAACGTTGAACTTGGTCATGGAAGGCTATGCGCGAGGCTTAAACGGCAACTACAACTTTGGCAGCTCGCTGGGTGATCAGTTTTCGCAAGGAGCGCCGAGTTATTCCGGGGGCCTTACCTATCAGCGTCCCCAGCGCAATATTGCGGCCAAAGCGATTCTGCGAGAAAAACGCCTGGAAATGCAGAAGCTCTTGTTTGACCTGGATAATGCGCTGCTGATTGTAAGCGCCGAAGTTGAAAGCGAAATTGCGTCAGCTGAGGCCGCCTATTCTGAATTGGAAGCGGCCGTACGATCCACCTTAGCAGCGCATGCGGAACTCGAGTATCTGACGGGGCGTTGGGGAAATGCATTTCTTGACTCGACCCAAGGAGGAACAAGTTTGCTGCTCGATCAACTTCTCAATGCCAACGTCCAATTGATCCAAGCCGAGAACGTTTGGGCACGAGCTCAGGCGGATCACATGCTGGCTCTCTCACGCGTTCGCCTCGCTTCCGGCTCGCTCTTGTCTGTCAACGAAACCCATCCTCAGTCGCGTTAACGCGTTTATTCGTTGCGTTAGCAGGCTGCCGACTCGACATCACTGGTATTACTCGATGCCGCGATTCACAATCCTTACAACCACTACAACTACCTGTAAGTCAGCCAATCCGGCTGTAGAATCGGTTGTCTTTCTTCGCTGAGCGCAACTTTGGCCTAGATTTCGTCAGCGTCAATTCTCGAAGCGAGGCGCTGATCCGCCTATTCGTAAGTGGATTAGAACTTGCATTCGACAATACCCCAGGTTTGTGATGCGTTAGCGTTCAATTGGAACATGATGTCCTGTTTTCGAGCAACTTTAACAACCACACTCGTTGCAGTGCTGGCACTATTTTGCGATGTCGCAGATAGCCAACAGCAGAGCATCCGGGTGGACCCTGCGCCTCTAGGCCCACAAGGTGTGCTCGAGCCTTGGCGGACTAGCGAAGTCGCGTGCAGTGAGACCGGTTTGCTACAGCAGGTTTTCGTCAAACTGGGCGATCGTGTACAGGTCGGCGACCGTTTGGCTGAACTCAGAAGCGAGTCGATCAAATTGCAATTGCAAATGGCCGAAACTCAGGTGGGTGCCGTGGGCCGCATTGAGACGGCAAAAGCGGAAGTCGTCTTAAACGAACGCAAGGTCTCCGCTTTTACAGAAGCGCGCAAGAAAGATTTCAGTAGCCAGATGGAACTAGAGCGCGCCAAAATGGATCTCGCAACGGCCAGCGGTCGACTCAAAACTGAGCTCGAAGAACGCGGAATTCTCGAGCTGCGCGCGGCACAGCTGCGTCAAGTCTTGCAGGATCGATTAGTCGTGGCTCCTATTAGTGGGCAAGTCACCGCCATTCATCGCGAAACCGGTGAGCTCGTCGCGGCCAATGCACCAGAAATCGTGCGCATTGTAGATGTCTCGAAACTGCGTGCAAGGTTCTACTTAACCGAACAGGAAATCGCCCGCGTACGTGACGATCGGCTGGCAAAAGTCGAATTGGCTAACGGCAATCGAGTCGCGGCGATGATCGAAGACATCGCACCGGTGGCGGATAAAGAAAGTGGCCTGATCGTCGTCTCGGTGTTAATTGAAAACCTAAACTCTGATATTCGCAGCTCGCGTTGCACGTTCCTGTTCGACACCCAGGCAAACTAGGCTTAGACATCGCAACCAGCCGCCTAAAACCGAAAGCGCAACCCAATGACACTTCAGTTCGCTTCGAACACAGTAGCGTCGGCGTTGACTGCTTTTGCGCCGACTGATCCAAACGTGGTATCGCCCCATCAGCCAACTGTTCCGCTGCCTAGTCCGCCAACGCAATCCGCGCCCAGCACTCCCCAGTCACGACTAATCGATTGGAACGCATTCCATCCTGACGGTTCCGATCAAACGATACACGATTTGTTAATCGCAATTGGCGATCAACTAAACGCCGAAGCTCACCTGGGTCGCGCATTGCCAAATGGTGGGACTGGAAGAATCTTTAGTTCGCACTCTGCCTCGGCAGAACCCAGCGGAAGCCAGGTCGGCCTCAAATCAAGTGTCGTTGAAGCATGTTTCGCTACTGGCAGGTTCTTGATCGCCAACGAACAAGATGTCACTTCCAATGTGCTCGAAAACTATCGGCTAAAGGCCCAGTATCAGTTCGTCGTCGGGTTCGCTGTGCCCGACTTGCGCGGGCCGATGGAGATGTCTGCTGGCATGGTACTTGGTTTCCGAGATGCATTGCCAATCAATTTAGATTTTTCCAGATACTTGACGCAGTTGAGACTGGAGTTAGCCAGTTGGCTGCAAGCCTGGCAAGCGTGTCGCGATTGTCAATCGATTAGCACTTGGTCTCGCATGGCTCGCTGTTGGCAAGGTCAACGCGCGAAGCTGCTTGCGGCAGGTACATGTATTGGCTGTCTGGTGATGTTTGTGCCCATTCCCTATTGGCCGCAACGCGATTGCATTGTCGAACCTTCGGCGCGACAGTTTGTGTCTAGTCCCATCGATGGTCGCGTCCTAAAATCGCTCGTGCGTCCAGGAGATGTCGTCGAAGTCGGCCAGTTGATTGGTCAAATGGACGACGAACAATTGCGCTGGGAACTCGGTTCCGCACAAGCCGAGTTGCAGCAAGCAGGAAAACAACAAGACAGCGCGCTCGCTCACCAAGAAGGCGGCAAGATGCGCATGGCCCAGTTGGAGCAACAAAAGGTCTCTCTTAAAATTCAGGGCTTGCAAGCGCATTTAGAACGACTCGAATTACGCAGTCCTGTGGCTGGTATCGTTTTACAGGGCGAGTGGTATCGCAGCGAGGGTGCTCCGGTCGCTCGCGGCGACACACTGTTCGAAATCGCACCGCTGGAAAAAATGACCGTACAGGTCCATCTAACAACTGAGGACTTGGGTGAAATTACAGTTGATGATTCGGCGACCGTCCGAATTGATTCCGCCTATGGTGAAGCCTGGCACGGGATTTTGTCTCGCATCGATCCCCGAGCTGCAGTGATCGATAACGAAGTTCGCTTTGTAGCCGACATGGAAGTTGAGAATCGCGACAACCGCTTACGCCCCGGCATGAAGGGCTCGGTGCGTATCGACGCCGGTCGCAAGTCGATCGGTTGGTTGATTTTTCATCGACCCTACACGTGGCTGATGAAGTATCTCGTATGGTAGCCATTCAATGACCAATTCACTGCCTGCTATACGGCGCGATTTGCGCTTCACGCCACACTTGCAACACAAAGAACTGTGGTACGCAGTTGAAGATCCCGTCACCGGCCGATTTTTGCGGATGGGGCGACAAGAATATTCCGCCGCGATGCAATTCGACGGCCAGAAAGATACGCAAGCAATTATCGCTGCCGCCAGTCAGATCGATGAATCGTTCCAGCTGACCGAAACTGAAATCGCACAGTTGCAGGGATGGTTGTCGCGCAGTGGATTCTTTGTGAATCCGCAAAGCAGTAGCCTGCGTCGCAGCGAATCCGCACCGCTGAGTTCCCAATCGATCTGGGATCCATTAGGCGCACGTTTTGCCCTGATCAAAGGGTCGCACGTCGAAAAACTCGCACGACTGCTACAGCCATTGGTGAGTGTCCCGTCCGCAATTGCTGTCGGTTTCCTGGCAGTGTTTGCTGCACTCACCGTTATTACCAATTCAACCGAATTTTTCGAATACACCAGCAAGTTGTTCGTTGCCGAAGGGCGAGTTTGGTGGATCGTGGCATGGTTGCTTTTGAAAGTAGTTCATGAACTCGGTCACGCAGTTACCGCAGTGCGCGCCGGCAGTCCCATTCGATCCGCGGGCGTAAGCTTCTTCTTTTTCGCGCCCGTTCCCTACATCGATATCTCGGATTTGTGGAGTATCTCCAATCGTTGGCAGCGGATCTTATGTTCGGCTGGGGGGATTCTATTCGAAATCGCAGTCGCTTCCATTGCCGTGTTCGTCGCCTTTAGTAGCGAAAACGAATCGCTGCGTTACCTGGCGTGTGCCATTGCCACCACGGGAACCATCAGCACGATCGCCTTCAATGCAAATCCATTCGTTCGCTTTGATGGGTATTACATTTTGTCCGATGTACTGCAGAAATCCAATCTGTGGTCCGATGGTCAGAACGCTTTGAAGTCCTTTGTGCGGCGACTGTGGCGTCCATTTGCCAAGTCAGCCGAGCCGATTCGCCCGGTCATGTTAGCTTTTGGATCGGTATGCGCGTTCTACCGCTGTGCGATGTTGTTGGGAGTCGCATTGTGGGCATTAATCGTCTGGCAAGGATACGGATTGTTGTTGATCGGCTGGGCCAGCTATGCTTGGTTCATCTCACCTTGGATGAAAGCTAGAAAAATAGCCAAGGTCGCTGCGGCATTGCAACCGAAGCCTGTTGTATCGCTGTGGACGCAGTGGTGGCAGCCGCTGACAGTCACTGCCGTGGTAGGCTTGGCTTTGTTCATGCCATCTCCCGTGCAGCCAGCAGTTCCGGGAATCGTAACGCTGTGCGATCCCACAACTGTCCGCAGTGAGTCAGAAGGAACTTTGACAGCAGTGTACGTAGACGAAATGGATCGTGTAGAAATAGGCGACCTGATCGCTGAGTTTGAGAATCCGCAATTGCAACAAACCGTAGCGATGAAACAGTTAGAAGTTGCTACGGCCGAGGAGACGATTGCGGTCATGCGAGCTCGCGGTGAATTAGCCATCTTGCAAGCGGAACAAGCCAAGCTTGTCGCTCTCAAGGAGCAACTGCTGCAGCTCGAGCTAGACGCAAGCGAGTTGGAAGTACGCGCAGCCGTGTCAGGAACAGTGCTGGTCAACGATCTCAATCGGCAACTCGGTCGCTTCTTTAAACCTGGCGAACCGCTCGCGATGATTGCCCAGCCGGACGCACTAGAAATCAAACTTTCCGCGAGCCAACAAGAGCATCAATCGTTAAGAAGTATCGAAGGGAAAAGCGTCGACATTACAAGCTCTGGAAATCGACAGTTCAGCGGCCTAATCGAAAAAATTGATTGGCGAGGCAGCGACAGACTGACCGAGCCCGCGTTGGCCGCGACCTATGGCGGCCCCATCCCAGTTGAAGTTGGTTCCAAATCAACCGACCAAGGCGGATTAAAAATGCCGGCACCGCGTTTCGAGGTTCGCGTCAAAATGGATCCAGCCACGTCAAAACGCCTTGTTCCAGGTCAACTCGCTTGGGCGCGAGTGCCGAACGCATCGAGCAACCTCCTGAGCCTTTTTCAACGTTGGATGAGCAAGAAGTGGGACGCGACGAAGTTGGAAAACGCTGCCAAGCTATGAGCAAAACCCCTGCAGGGCTGTTAAACTAGCAGGTTGACCAGATTAGGCTTTGTCTCAAAAGGGGTCTACCCTTTAGAGGGCATGCATAATCCCTGACAAAAAAAAAAGCCCGGAGAGGGTCAGACCCCTTTTGAGACAAAGCCTAGAAAGGTGCGTCAAGCATTGTGTTACCCTTTAAGGCAACGCTGTGAAGCATGTCTGGTCCCTACTTCCAGGAGCAGTTCTGCAATACCTCAGGTCCTAGGCATATCCAATCGAGCGCCTAGTTGTTAACCAGTATGACCGCCGAGCGAACGAAGTGGCGTACCGACCGCCAGACTTGAGTTAGTTCTCGTAGGGCCATTGGCCGCGAGTCCATAATCCGCCATCTACGTACAGGGTGTTACCAGTTATAAACTCTGCGGTTGGGCCGACCAAAAATGCGACCGCGTCCGCAACGTCGCTCTCCTGACCGACTCGACCTAGCGGAGTAATCGATCCCCACGTCCGTCCGTAATCAGGGCTCTCACGCCGAGTTCGTTCGTTCTCAATCGCACCCGGCGCGACGCAGTTGACACGAATCTTGAACTTACCTAGTTCGATAGCGGCAACTTTGGTGAGCATCTCAATGCCGCCTTTGCTCGCACAGTAATCGCCAAGACTGGGAAACGGAACGCGATTGGCCCCAGAGCCGATGTTGATAATGGTTCCACCGCCGGTTTGCATCAATCTCGCCGCACGCTGGGTGCACAGAAATGCTCCGGTTAGATTCGTCTGAATCGTCCGCGTCCATTCTTCCTCGGATAACTCCAGTAGAGGCTTGAAGGTCTGCACGGCGGCATTATTCACCAGCACATCCAACGGTAAATTGGTCGCTTGAATCGCCGAGAACAATCGGTCAAGCTCGGCTGCAGATCCCACATCCGCATCAAAGATCCATCCATCGCCGCCTGACTCGCGCACCAATCGCAGAGTTTCGTTTGCGCCTGCGGGATCACGAAAATGATCTATCACAACTTGGTAACCGACACTCGCTAGTTTTTTCGAGATCTGGCGTCCAATTCCGGAACTCGCTCCGGTCACTACTGCGAGCTTTGGTTGCAATGGTAGATCACTGTCCACTTTTGACTTTGCATCGTGCGAATTCACTCAGACCTCACATGTTGGATTGCGATGGGGAAACTATTGTAGAATTGCCAAAATCTCATGGGAACTTGGGTGAGCGTTTTTCGACAAACGCCTTCAGACCTTCAGCGGCCGCTTCGGTGGTCAGTGAAGTTGCCGTGGCTGCGGCGCCGCTTGCCATCCAAGTCGACATTTGCTCGCCGACTGTTTCGTTGAGCACTTTCTTCGTCAACTGAATCGATTCTGCTGCGCCTTCGGCTAGTGATTCGACCCAACCGCTGGCGCGCACCCAGATATGGTCCGAAGAAACAACATGATGCACGAAACCGAGATCCTTCGCTTCTGGGGCTGATAATTCGCTACCGCCAAGCAGTACATTGCTAGCCAGGCTGGCGCCGATGCGAAAGTATAACAACGGTGCCAGCAAGCCAGCCACCAAACCCATGCGTGGCGCCGGAACGGCAAACGTTGCGCGCTGACTGGCGACCACTAAATCGCTTGCCAGCACCAAACCAAAACCAGAGCCCCAGGCCGCGCCGTCTACGGCTGCAATGATGGGCTTCGGTAACTGAAGCATTTGTTCAAAGAGTGTTTGCAATTGGCTAGCGTCTGAAAACCATTGGCTGAGCGTCTCGGGCGCGTCACTCGCACCCGATTCCTGCAGCTCCTTCAAGTCGATGCCAGAGCAAAAGTGAGGACCGGCACCCGTCAGTACAATTCCGCGTACGCGCTTCTCCTGACGCAAGTCGTCAAGGGCTTGCGCCAGTTGTTCCACCATTTCGCGACTGAGCGCGTTACAGCGCTCGGCACGGTCGAGAATTATGGTCCCGGTAGGTCCATTCACTTTTACTTTGATCATCATCTATGCTCGCGAAAACGAATGCGATCGTTTACAGTGTGACTGCCAACCAATCCAAATAATCCGACAACTCGGAGATCTCAATGCGCCAATCGTACACCAGCAGCGCGAGTTGCTTCAACGGGACACAATTTTTCGCTGAGTTATTCACTGGGTTACTTGTACTGAACTTAGTCGCAGCGAGTAGTTGGTCACAACTAGCGACCCTACCTGATGTGGTTTATGTGCTCGGCGACGATCAAGCCTGGAGCGATTATGGCTTTATGGGGCATCCGCACATTAAAACGCCGAACCTTGACCGACTCGCGCGCGAAAGCCTGCTGTACACTCGGGGCTATGTGCCTGACAGTCTCTGTCGGCCCTCGCTGGCAACGATGATCAGCGGAATGTATCCGCATCAACATGGTATCGTCGGCAACGATCCACCCCCAAGTGATCGTGGGAAACGTGGCCGCGGCGGTTTGTATCGCGACGCAGGCTATCAACAGGATATCGAAAACTATCTTAAGCTGCATATCGACAAGATCGCCACGCTGCCTGACCGTCTCCAGACACTTGGCTATACCAGTTTCCAATCGGGCAAGTGGTGGGAAGGTAACTTCGCGCGCGGTGGATTTGAGGCTGGTATGACCCACGGCGACCACAATCGCGGCGCAAGGCATGGCGACAAAGGGCTTGAGATAGGTCGCACAACCATGAAGCCGATCGAAGAATTTGTGGTCAGTGCGCGGCAATCGAATAAACCCTATTTCCTGTGGTATGTCCCGATGTTGCCGCATACTCCGCATGACCCACCTGCCGACTTGCTTGAAAAATACAAACCACTCGCACCCACCGAATCGATCGCCAAATACTGGGCGATGTGCGAACGATTTGATAACAGCATCGGCGAACTGCTGAAGATCATCCAGCAGCAAGGCCGCCCTGACAATACGCTGATCGTATTTGCTTGCGACAACGGTTGGATCAACTTGCCCGATCAAAGCGCGTACGCACCCAAAAGCAAACGCAGCCAATATGACGGCGGCACACGCACACCGATCATGTTCCATTGGCCTGCCAAAATAAAGCCTCAACGCAATGAACAGGACTTAGCTAGTACGATCGATTTGGTTCCCACAGTGATGAGCCTCGTTGGGTTGCCGGCGGATGCTGCTTTGCCGGGTGTCGACTTAAGTAAGCCTTCCCAGGTTGCCGCGCGCGGAACACTCTTTGGCGAAATCTTTGAGCACGATATCGTCGACATGGACAACCCGCGCAGCAGTTTGATGTACCGCTGGGTGATTGATGGTCACAGTAAGCTGATCGTTCCTGAGCTAACGAGGGTGCCAATGGCCGAGGTTGAGCTTTACGATTTAGCCGACGATCCCTGGGAAGAGGTAAATTTGGCCCGGCTAAAAAGCCACACGGTTCAGGCGCTGCAGGCAAAACTGGATGCATGGTGGAAGTAGGCTTGTACTCCGCATCCGGTAGCGTTGTGCTGATTGTAGCGAACCTGCAGAGTGCTCCACGAATTCGCTGTCAACATTGCCGCGCTGACCCACCAACCCAGGTTTTTATAAATTAAGCTACACGTAGGTAGCTTTACCGAGACATTTCTGGTTTACCGCGATATTTCTGGCCCTTCGCAAATAGTGTTGGTTGTTCGAATATGAAAATCTGCTGCATCGGTGCTGGTTACGTGGGTGGCCCGACGATGGCGATGATCGCCAAACAGTGTCCGGATATTCAAGTCCACGTCGTTGATTTGAACGCCAATCGCATTGCGGCTTGGAATTCCGATCATTTGCCTGTATATGAACCAGGACTGGATGAAGTTGTCCGCGAGGCTCGCGGCCGCAATTTGAAATTCTCAACCTCGGTCGATGAAGCGATCGCTGCCGCCGACATTATTTTCATTTCGGTGAATACCCCCACCAAGACCTTCGGCATGGGAGCGGGTCGCGCGGCCAACTTGGAGTTCATCGAAAAATGTGCTCGGCAAATCGCGCACGTTTCGCGTGGACATAAGATCATCGTCGAGAAAAGCACGTTGCCCGTTCGCACCGCCGAAGCCGTCGGGCGTATCCTCAACAGTTCCGGGCACGAAGCCACCTTTGATGTGCTCAGCA
>JANLQO010000274.1:0-14100 GCA_031367855.1 Planctomycetia bacterium
CATGACTGATCCACAATGTCGTGTTGCGGTAACAGTGAGCTTAGAATGAGGATTTTAACCAGTCTTCCGATTTTGACGCCCAACGAGGCGCCTAGTTCATTGCACCGATCAGGATCATGAAGGCGATGAAAACGAAGTAGCCACCTCCGCAGAGGAGATAAATGATCACATTGATCATGCCCAGATAATAGCCAGCTTGCATCAAGCCTTTATTGGCGGGGTCGACTAACCCGAGACGGATATCATTCAGGCCGGAGTGGCCCATGATCCAGGCAACAACGCCGAATATAGGGCAGATGAACCACGACAGAATGCCGAACGCCAGCACCAATGCACTTTGGTCAGCCTTGGGGTACATTTGACCAAAAGAAGGGGCGGCTGAACTACTGGCTGTGGCCGCGTACGGGTTGGAGGCGGTGGAGGCAAAAGGGATTCCCGCAGGCTGCGCTACCGGCTGGAATATCTCGGCCCCCTGCCACATTCCAGTTTCTGCTTGACGAATCAAGTAGCCGGGGCCAACGCGGCCTTCGCTGAACCATCGATTGAGAGTCGCGCGATCCACTGGCCCATACTCAGCGCCCTCGGTCGAGCGCATCCAGAATAGATCCATGTTCGCAGCAGTTGTAACGGGAATCTCCGGAGTTGCCGTGCTAGAACCCAAGCCTGCGGTGGTTTCTGATAATAAATCGCTTGCCGCGGCTTGAGCCGCGGTCGGAAGGGAAATCGCCGGCAAGTCGGGTGGAGCAACATTGAGCGTAGGGATCGTGTAGATCTGGCCGCAAGCTGGGCAGCGTGCGCGGCGTCCGGCGTGTTCATCGCCTACCGACAACTGTTTTCCACATCCGCCGCATGTTGTCTCGATGGCCATTCGTTACGTCCCTTGTCGTTCTGGATGCAAGTAAATGAAACTCTTTCCTAGTCGTCCGCCGTAGTTACCGGCTGTGATTTTAACCAAACCGGGCGCGCTCAAAGCTGCATCGATGGCAGCGTAGGTCGCTTTTGCTACAGCCGCTAGACTGCTTCCGTTGATCACGATCTCCATTATCGATTGGACCCCGTCCGGCACGCGCGATTGCGCACCGAGCTTCTCCTTGAGCGTTGGACAGAACTCCGCAAACGTGCTGGCGATCAGAAAACTATAGCGGCTACCCGCCTTCGATGCGCTGGCGGCCACTCCGCCTGGGAAAGTCAAAACGCAATCGTCAACTTCGTTCACGGCTTTCACGGAACGTTCGGCCGCATCGATTGACGCATCCTCAGTGGACGACAGGAACCATAGGTTTCCTCCCATGATCCCATCCGCGAATCCGATCCGCCTGGTCATATAAAATTCACCACCCATCGTCGGCACAACCCAACCCTTGGTACCAAAGCGCTGCTCGCGGAACTGATGCCCGTCGCCGAACAACGCGACTTTGCGCCCCAATTTGAAATACGATTCGGTGTCAAGCCGATTGAAACAACGAGCCGTCGGACAGGTCAACACATTTTGGCTGATTCGGGCCAACAGGACCTTCTCCAAGTGCGCTTCGCGGTCCTTCCGAAACCTGGGCACATGGACCTGAACTACCGCCCCTATCCGCCCGTCGGGAGTCTCCTGTCCAGGGCTGGCACCATCCAAGATCCTTGAAACACCAGCTTCCGAATCGCACAAGATTGTGCTGCTCGCATGCCCAGTTGCTGCATGAGTGCAATGGTCGAGCCAAGTACGATCCCGTGCCGTAATTAGGAATTCAGCATAAATACTGCGGAAGGCTTCAGCGTAAGTGTCTTCGACGATCACCGCCCGATCTTGGCTCATGTTGCACCGGAAAAGTAAGTATTTTGAGGTCGAAGCGGAATGGCTGGGCATATCATTGCCGATCGGTGCGGTGCTTTACAAGTCGCCATCGCAACTTTATGAACGACTCTCGCGAAAGAACGGACGTCAGGTACAATTGGGGACTGTGCTAAGACGTGATCATCCACAGACATTTGCAAGGCAGTTGCATCCATTTCTTCCGCTGAAAACCCCAGCCCGAGAGGTTTGCTAAATGAATAAGTTCTCGTTCGCTATCTTGTTTTTGTTGGTTAGCGCGACCGCTCGCACTTGTTGCGCACAGCTATTGGAATCTCGTGAATGGAGCGATGCCACAGGTGGCCACAAAATCACGGCCACCTTTATGGAAGTCAAAGATGGCAATGTGTTCCTAAAAAGCCCTCAGGGAAAGACGCTCAAGATCCCGTTGGCGAGGTTGAGTCCGGCGGATCAGGAACTGATCAAAGGCGGCGACAATCCGTTTCAAGAGGTTGATGGGGATGCAGCCAAGGTGTCGTCAGCCAACAAACCTGCCGCCGAGGATCCCAGCACGCCTGACGGTACAAGCAGCGGTTGGAACGCCCCACTAAAGATTGATTGGGAAGAAGTTGAAGAATTGGATCGTGGCTTTGATGGCCAATGGAATTTGAAACTGCCCAAACAATCTGATTTGGGTTTCACCGCCAAACGTACCACGCTGAACAAGAAGAACAACTTCCATGAAGATATTCGCCGCCTGGAAGTCAATCCGCTCGCCCAACGCGCCGTCGTCGGCTATACGGTTAGCTTCAGTGTGCCAAAACCGCAAAGCCGTTTGGCACTGATTGACTTGGTTTCTGGAAAAGCGATCCATTCCGCGTCGGTCGAAGCGGATATGTGCCCGTTATGCCTGTTGAATGACGGTAGCACCACGCTGATGTACGGTACCAGCGATGAACGGAAAGGATTCGAGACGGCGGACCAGATTCAACTCTGGCGTATTAATGGTAAGAAAGTGATGCAGACTAAATCTTGGATCCCGTTTCCCGACGAAGCGGAGAGTTGGGGTAAGAAAACAAACGGAGCGCTCGTTTATGCGGTGGCAATTCCAAACAACAAATTGGTACTGCTTTCTGGCAACGGTCACTTGGCGTGCATTGATGTCGCGACGCGCAAACCCTATTGGCACGCAAAGCTGTCTGACCAGTTCGCCGTTGATGCGTCGGTCGATCGCAGCCTATTGGCCGTCGCCGATGGTCACTCGATCATGATCGTCGATCCGCAAACGGGGACCGTCAAGTCGAGCGTGTTTGTGGAAGGCAAACCGCACATTGGTTGGCCGCGATTGCGCTGGAGCCCCAGCGGCACGAAGTTGCTGTTCACTTTCGTCAATGAAATGCGAGTTCTGGACTTAACCAACGGTACTTGGACGCATCAGTGCGCGTTCACTGGCGGCCCAATCGCCGCCAACAGCTTGAGTTATCCGGACGATGATTATGCTTTGCTCGACGATCATTTGCTCGTTCACATCCCGTCGCAAATTAAAGTCTGTGACTACCGCAGCGCGACGCGCATCACGACGGTCGGTGGCATGTCGTTCATTGGGATGCAAAATGGCGATGGCGGACTCGTTGTCCCTGCCAAAATACCGCATCCTGCGGCTGAAAAGCTTCTCGCACAAGCCCAAAAGGATCCCAGCGTTTTCTTGATTCATCCCGGTGTTGCAGTTTCGATCGAGACCTCAGGCGCAGGGCAATGGGCCGGCCAAGCGATGAAGCTGCTTTCCAAGGCCGCTACCGCTTCCGGATACAAAGTTGTCGCAAATGCACCCATCAAAGTCGTCGCCTCGATCAGCGGCCCCAAACAGGAAGCGGTTTCGTACATCGCATCGGGTTCCTATATCGCCAGTGTTTACCAATCGACAATCAAGCTCACGTGGCAAGGGAAGGATTTATGGACTACGGGCGGTAGCAACTTACCCGGCATGATTCAGACCTCGCGCGATGAATCCATCCAAGACAAACTCAACGAACTCGGGAAAACTCCCAACTTAAGCGTTTTTGAACAGACCAAATTTCCAAAAATGCTTCAAAAGCCTTCCGCTGAAGACAAGGCTCCAGGCGTACAGAGCGACGCCTTGCTAGTCTCAACATTCACGATGCAAGGTTTGGTAGATACCAAGTAGAGCGGGGCTGGGTTGATAAAAACTATTGTAGAACGATTGTCCTCAAATGTTCCGTAGAGCTCGCTGGCTCACTTGTACGGTTTCATCCGTTGGAAAAATGCGAATTGGCTTTGGTCACTTGCCCTTCGGCAAAACGGTTGGGGACAACCGTTCTATACTTTTTATCAGCCCAGGGATTTAACGAAGTAAACTACACAACTCTATTTGCGGGGCGCGACTAGCAGTGGCAAGACGATGAGATTGCCAAACAGTCCTCCCAACATCGTTAGGCTGGTTAACGTTCCAAACACGACCGTCGGTACAAACTCGCTCACTGCCAATGCTAGAAATCCCGCGATCAGCGCGACGGTAGCCAGCACGACAGCAAAGCCAACATTCTCTTGGGCCGAACGCAGCGCTTTGAGCGGCCGATCACCGGCCTGCAAGCGCCGTTGGTAATGCAAAAGGTAGTGAATTGAGCTGTCGATCGACAAGCCCATCGAGACTGCTGCGATCATAGCTGCGCCCATATTCACCCTGATTCCCAACCAACCCATCGCCCCAAGAACGACAATAATCGGCAGCGCGTTGGGTACCAAAGCGGCTAAGGAAAACAACATCGAACGCGTGGCGATCAACATGATACCAAAGATGCCGAGTGTCGCGAATGCAAAGCACTTCCATTGATCTTCGAGCACGCTCGAGACTAAGCGACTGAGCATGACATGATAGCCGGTCACTTCGCCACTCAGATTCGCGGACTGCACCTTGTCGTCAAACAGTTCTCGCCACCGCAACTGTTCCGTGAATTGAGCGACGGTCATGTTGACTTGTTGAATAAGCTGCGATTTAACTGATGCAGTTGTTTGTTCTCGGCTACGCAGCATGATTCGCAACCAACGCAAGCCTGAAGTGTCGACATTGTACGTCAACAAGGCTTGGCTAAACTCCGGCATTGCCCGGCGCATCCCTTCTAGTCTCGCGGTGACAGGCAGAGCGCCAATCAGTGGCTCGACCCTGGCCGCCAGGTCTGCATCCGCCATACTGAGAACCTTCGTTAGACTGAATTTGTTACCGCTATCGTCCATGGCTGACAGTGCGCGTAATTGTGTTTCCAACTGCAAGACTTGAGTCAAATACTCTTGCGAGATCGTTTTTGGGGCGGGCAGCATTACATCCCAAACGCCTGCCCCACCCAATTCGCTTTCGACAACTTGGTAACCCTGTACAAGCGGGTTTGAGGAATAGAAGTTCTTCGTGAAGTCCGTTTCAACCAACATGCGAACCCCTCCCACCAAACTGACGGACGCGACCAGAATTAATCCCACGATCCCCAGACGGCGGTGGCTGAGCACCCAGTCCAGCAACTTGCGCAGCGCCAAACGCACCGCCAAGTCGGACTTCGGCACATGCGGATCCGAATCCCACTTACCTATCAGCGCTAGACCGGGAACCAACAACAAGATCGACAACAACACCACCAGCGATCCGATGGCCATCATCAAGCCAAAGTCCCGAACTGGGCCAACATTCGCGGCCATCAGCGAAATAAAACCGATCGCATCGGTCACGCACGCCAAGGCTATGGGCACAACCAGCGCCGCCAGCGATTCTCGCAACGCGTCGCGCCGCGCCGCACCGCGTCTCCGCGTATCTTGATATCGCAACAACAAGTGCATGGTCGTCGCCACCCCTATCACCGTGACGATCGCTGTCAGCATCGAACTAACCATCGTGAGCTCGAGATCGAGTAACACCAAAATCGCTTGCGTCACCATTACGGACCAGTGCACAATCGCCAACGGAATCAATGTCCATCGAACGGACCGAAAGCAAACAAAAAGCACAATTGTCAACAAAAGCGTAGACGTAATGCCCAGGCGCAGCCCGTCTCTCTGCACCAACTGAAACCCTTCGACAACCATCACCGGCTCGCCTGCTATCAAGCCTAACTCAGCGGGCGCGGCCACCGAAGTGATGATCCTTTTCAAATTATCGATCGTTGCATGATGAGACTCGGACGACTTCGCCGTAGAAGGGGCGAGCAAACAAGCCACGGCCACGAAGTCACTGTCGCGTTGATGCGTATAGCCCGCGAACACATCAAGTAACGCTTGCGCCAATGCATCGCTTTTGTTCAACAGCGGCGCCGTCGAGTTCTCTTTCGAAACGCCGAATCGCAACATCTTCAGCGGATCGCGCAAACGCTCCAGAATGCGATGCAGCTCCGCTAGGCTTAAGACTGCTGCCACGCCTTCGACCTTTGCCAATTGCTCAGAGATTACCTCCAACCGCTCCAGTCCTTCCCCCGCAGGACTCCAAAGCTGCGGGTCGCGATAAACAGCGATTACAACTTCGTTGCCCCCGAATCGATCTTCCAGCCTATGATAAGAACTAACTAGCGGATCGCCCGGAGAAAACATCCGATCCAATTGCCAATCCAAACGCAAAGTTCGCGACAAGGGCAGACTGAAGGCCCCGATCACCACGCCAATCAATAGCAAAATCGTTCGCCAGCGATCTAATTTTGTGGCAATCCAATTGCCAAACGCATTTTCCATCAAATTACCTCGGTGTGTCCGCCGTCAACTGTCACAGAATTGTAGCTCCACATTAGTATGTCGCGAACCCGGCGATTCTTTCGCTACAATGAGAGAGAGAACTACTGGGTCTAATATCTGGATCTAATATGAAGACGAAACATAACAACCTCAATTTACCCCGGTGTGCAATTTTGGTCCTTGGTTGTGGACTAGCCACTTGGGGATGCGGTCCCCGCAAGCCTGTTACCGGGATCGATAAAAATACCACCCCCCAGGTTGATAAACCCACAGTTGAAACAGTCCCGCCGGCCCAAGATTCAATTGATCCCGCGATTGTTAATCCCGCGACTCTCGCTGCGCCGGAAACCATTGCAAAAGTCGCCGTGGATCCACTCCAGTCTCCGGCAGCTAGCATAGAACCCGATTTGCCGGATGAACCGCCGCAGACATGGTCCACCCACCGCATCTTAGCGCTCGCGTCCACTGGCCCAATAGTGATCGATGTTTCGGCCAACATTGGCGGTAAATCGCTCGACGAAGCCGCGGCAGCTGCAACTGGACGAGCCGTGGCACAGATCGCGAAAGACTTGGATAAGCCATGGACTTGGGCAAAACTACTCGATCACCCGCTGATCAGTTCGGGTTGGCTGGGAAACCTCGTGCCGGAAGGCGAACAACGCGGGCAGCTGATCGGCATGTATGACAAGGATGGAGATGAGGAAGCGGACGATGACGAACTGCCCGCATTCCTCACGCGTGGGCTGGCGCGTCAAACGGCGTTTCGCTTCACCGATATCGGTTTCGCACCCGGCGCGACCGCCAGTCGTTCCCCGTGGGAACAGCTGGATACGAATCGGGATTTATCCTTGGACAAATCGGAAATCGCGAACCTATCGACCGTTATCGCGCGATTTGATTTGAACGCGGACCAAACTATCACGATCGCGGAAATGCAGTCGAACCGTTCGACGCAGTCAACTGAAATGATGGGATCGTCAAGCATGCTAGATACGAAGTCGGCAATGGAAGTGGGGGCTGATCAAAAACCGCAGCAAGTCGCCCGTAAGTTACTCGAGCACTACACGGTTCTAGGATCGCTATCACGTGAGCAATGGCCCGGTTGGAACGACGCGAAATGGAACGCATTCGATGTGGATGGCGACCAGCAGATTACGAGCAAAGAACTAGAGCGAATTACAACTGTCAAACCTGATTTGGATGTCAGGACGCGGTTTCAAATCAATGCTGAGGCGGGCTGCGCGATGTCGGCCACAGTCGGTGCTGAAAGCGAATTAATTTGGACCTCACGGCTCAAAACGGCCGGACAAGCAAGCAGCAATTCAGCGGCGTTGGCTGTCGGGATAACCGACAGTTATACCTCGGCCAATCGAGCAAGCCTTCGTGCACAGTTAGCCTCCGCGCTTTCCAATCCACAAATTGCCACGTTCCTTCGTAATCAGTTGAAGTTGAGCGAAGGCGCCTTCGAGGTGCTCGACGCCGACAACGATGACAAACTGAGCGATGAGGAAATCGATAACGCTTGGGAATGGTTAACCGCGATTCGTGGCAGCCGAATCCTAGCCCGCTGGATGTTCGCAGAATCAGCCTGGTTTCGCATGGCCGACGTGGACGCCGACGGTCGCCTCACGGAGATCGAGCTGAAGAAGTTTGCCAGTTTCCTTGCCGGACTGGATCATGACAAGGATGGCTCGATTTCGCCCATCGAAATGCCACTCGCTGTCCGACTGGAAATCGCGCGTACCGACGACCGATTGGCGGTCAGTATCGTACCCAGTCAAAGCGATACCCCTCCTGTGGAAGTCGGTTGGTTCGCTGCCAGCGACAGCAATAATGACGGACTTATCAGTAAAGCTGAATTTCTGGGCTCAAGTGATGATTTTCTGGCCTACGACGCCGACAATGATGGCTTTATTTCAGCGACCGAGGCTTACAAGCGTCCAGCAACCAGCTTACAATAGGAGGGCTTTCGGTCGGAAAGATACCTATTGAGGGTCCGCGACACTCCCTCTGTAGAGATCGCCAATAGAAGCAAAAAAGTTGCCGCAGTTAGGTGCCTGTTGGCAATTTCGTTCGAGCGGATGCTTAGAAAGTTGCCCAGTTCATTGCTCGCAACGCAATCGAAAAAGGTTGAGTAGAAATCCAAACGCACCGCCGCTTGGTACTTGAAGAAAGAAAAGTTGAGGTTTATCCATGGCAAGCATTTCCTTGCTAATCGCTGACGACCATCAAGTTGTACGACTGGGCTTGAAAAATCTACTTGAGGGGACGAGCATTGCGGTAGTGGCCGAAGCGAACACCGGGGACGAGGTGCTGAGTAAAGTTGCGAGCCACAAACCGAATGTGGTTTTGCTGGATGTTCGTATGCCTGGTGGCGACGGGCTACATATACTCGGACGCCTCAAACTGGACTATCCCGAACTTCCGGTACTCATCTTTTCCACTTACGACAACCCTACGTATGTTGCTCGCGCTGTGGCTTTAGGTGCATCCGCTTATGTTCTCAAGAGCGACACTCGAGCGCGCTTAATCGAGTGTATCGAATTAGCTGTAAAGGGTGAATCCCTGTGGACGCGCGAAGAACTTCGCCGGGTCACTGGTGCTCTAGCAACTCCGCGAGTCATCTCCGATGTCGAGGTTCCACTGACTCAGCGCGAGAGCGAAGTGCTGCGGCAATTGGCGAATGGGTTGACGAACAAAGAAATCGCCAACACGCTCAATATCAGTTACGAAACCGTCAAGGAGCATGTGCAGCACATCCTTCGCAAAATCGGCGTCTCTGACCGAACTCAGGCGGCAGTTTGGGCAGTTCGTAAAGGCTTGCTGTAACCATCACCCGGGAAGCCCTCACCCTGTGTGTGAGGGCGAACTGGACACCCATCGCGGAAATTTAGGCGATCGGCACCCGGAGTTTTACCACGGCAACCCACTTGATCGCATTACAGCCGTGCGAGTGCTTCAGTGAAGTACCGCCAGAATTTTTGAACGCTGCTGATCTGCACGCGTTCGTCAGGCGAATGGGCGCCGAGAATATTGGGTCCGAAGCTGATCATTTCCATTCCCGGAAATTTGCCGCCGATGATGCCGCATTCGAGACCCGCGTGGCAGGCGGCAACGTGCGGATCTTCTTGAAACATCTCTTTGTAGAGTGCAGTCATCGATTGCACCAATTGGCTTGTCGGATCCGGTTGCCAACCTGGATAGTCGCCCGCCACTTCAACTGTACCACCCAGTAGCTCGAGTACGGAGGTCAGATTTCGAGTCAATTCGTCGCGCTCGCTGTCTACGGAACTCCGCGCCAAACACATAACCGTGATGCGTCCCTCGCTAGCCACCACCCGCGCCAGATTGTTGCTGGTTTGAACCAATGCAGCGATCGATGGGCTCATGCGATAGATGCCGCTTAGCACACCGTTTGTGACAGCCAGCAAATTACGTTGCATGTCGAGCGGCAGGAGGACGTGCGTACCATTGCTAGACGACGACGCGATCTGCAATTGGGGATCAGTAACACTGTTTTCGTGTTGCAAGGTCTTCGTTTCGCTCGCCAGCCATTGCAAGCAGGCATCCACCTGATCCGCCGGCACACACACGACAGCCGTCGATTCACGCGGGATCGCGTTGCGCAAGCTCCCTCCTTCAATCCGCGAAACCCGCAAACCAAACTTCCGCGCTGCTTGCCACAACAGGCGATTCATAATCTTGTTTGCATTACCGCGACCGAGGTGAATCTCCATGCCGGAGTGACCACCGGCAAGCCCACGCACATTCCACTGAAAAAATTCGCAAGACGACTGGCTCTTTTCAGGCGTGTACGTGGCGTTAGCCGTCACATCGGCTCCACCGGCACAACCGATCGTCAGTTCATTGTCTTGCTCAGTGTCCAAGTTCAATAGTACGCGGCCTTTTAACCACGTCGCATCGATGGCCTTTGCGCCCGACATTCCCGTCTCTTCGTCGATCGTAAACAGGCACTCCAGCGGCGGATGCTTCAGCGATTTTGACGCTAGTACGGTCAAAATACTTGCAACTCCAATGCCATTGTCAGCACCTAAAGTTGTCCCTTCTGCACGGACCCAGTCGTCCGCAACGACCATCTGAATGCCCTGCGTCTCGAATTCAAACGCGCAATCGGCGTTTTTTTGCCACACCATATCCAAGTGTGATTGCAGTACGATCGGCGGATGATTTTCATAGCCCGCCGTGGCAGGTTTGCGAATTAATACGTTGCCGAGAGCATCGACGACCGTCTCCAAACCCAGTCGGTTTCCTCGTTCGACAATGAATTTGCTGATCGCGGCTTCGTTTTTCGATGGCCGAGGGATCGCATTCACATCTGCAAAATTGCTCCACAACCCATCTGGCAAAAGACTTCGAAGTTCGGCATGACTGTTCATTCGTAGTTCCCGAATAAGATGACTTTTTAGTGCGGAATTTTGTCATTCTACCGTTCCTTGATCGGCGCGATTAGATGGCACAAACCGGCGGGTTCAAGCTGTATAGTCCATCTCAAGGACCTGCATCATTTTGGAAGTTGCGTTATCTTGTACGTATCCCGAAGTTAAGACGAGTCCGAGTGGAACATTTTGCAAAAAAGTAAGAATCATCCATGCGATTATCTGCTGGCCAAGCTGCGCCGGATTTTGAAGTAACGGATATTTGCACCGGCAAGCCGCTCACGCTTGCTGATTTTCGTGGGCACAAACTGCTGCTTTCGTTTCATCGTTATGCGGCGTGTCCGTTTTGTAACTTGCATGTCCATGAACTAAGCAAGAGTTATGCTGAGTTCGAGAAGCAAGGTTTGAAAGTACTGGCGCTGTTCCGGTCTGGGCCTGAACGGACTCTGGAGCAATACGGCTCTCGCGAGGTACCCTTTCAAATCGCCGCCGACCCGAAGCTGAGTGCCTACCGAGCCTACGGAATCGAGCAATCGTGGCTGGGGATGCTCGTTTCGTTCATTCACCCACGTGGCGTGTACGCGACGTTGAAGGGGTTTTTTCCTGGCAAAGTTGACGGTGAAGTCCGCTCCTTGCCTGCAGACTTTTTGGTCACACCCGACCAGAAGATCGCTCGGGCCTACTATTCTACGAACATCACACAGCATCTAGCTCTCAGCGAAATTGGCGATTTCGCGCGGGAAGTGGGGTAAGCATTCCGCTTGTCATTTTACTGTTTCCGCTGCCAATTACGGTTTCCGCTGCAAACGCAAGCTGGAAGCTTACGCCACTTATTGATCGAGGACTATGATGTCAGAGGACACTGAGCTAACGCTGAGAGGAGCGCAGGAAACAGTCGATGCGTGGATTCGCAGCATCGGCGTGCGTTACTTTTCGGAATTGACCAATTTGGCTCAACTGATGGAAGAGGTCGGCGAATTGGCTCGCATCGTATCGAGGACCCACGGCGAACAGAGCTTCAAAGAATCGGACAAGCGGGGTACGCTAAGCGATGAACTGGCGGATGTCCTGTTTGTGCTGATTTGTTTGGCCAATCAGACAGGCGTGGACTTGAACACCGCGCTGCGAGCCAACTTGGCTAAGAAAACCGAGCGTGATGCGGATCGGCATCACCACAACGCAAAACTGCAAACGCCCGGCGGAAACGTAAGCAACACTGAAAACAATCGCCCAGCGGACTAAGCTGGATCAGAATTGGGAGTCGAAAATGAGTTTAACGATTATGCGCCGCATCAAGTTTTGTGCGGGTCATCGCTTGTACAAACATGGTGGCAAGTGTGAGCATTTCCACGGGCACAACTACGTGGCCGACGTTTTCGTCACGGGTGATGAGGTAGATTCGGTTGGCCGCGTAATCGATTTTGCGGATCTCAAGACCCGTGTGAAGGGCTGGATAGATCAGCATTGGGACCACAGTTTTTTGGTCTATGAAGGTGACGAGAATGCCAAACAGGCGCTCAGCCTGGTCCAGCCTAGCCGCATGTTTGTGCTGCCATACAACCCCACTGCCGAGAATATGGCCCGCTACTTATTGGAAGTGATGTGCCCTGAGGCCCTGGCTGGCACAGGAGCTCGGGCGACGCGTGTGCGGATCTGGGAGACGGACGAAGCGTTTGCGGAAGCTAGTTGTGATCCATTTTGAGGATTGAATCGCGACGGCGGAGCGTCGCTGTCACGGCAATCGCGATGGCGACAAACTGGGGGCTGCGAGAAACGTATCTTGTTGACTAGAATTGGAGCTCCGGGCGAGCGCAATTGTAAGGCGCACAGCCGTTTCTTCGACTACCCGAAATAGACAACATGCTACAACGCAAAGGCTCTGATTACGCTGGACTCTCGGTGGCAATCATTACTCCGCTTCGTGACAATGTATTGGATGTGCCTCGGTTGCGTGAGCAAGTGGAGTTTCAAATTGCATCAGGAACGACTTGTATTGTGCCGGTAGGTACGACCGGTGAGTCGCCAACGCTTTCGCACGAAGAGCACGAGCGCGTGATCAGCGAAGTCGTTCAGATCGCCGCTGGACGAGTAAAGGTCATGGCTGGTACCGGCAGCAATTCAACCGCTGAAGCGCTGCACCTGACCCGCTGGGCCGCCAATGAAGGGGCCGATGCGTCTTTGCAAGTCGCACCCTACTACAACAAGCCCACGCAGGAAGGATTTTATCAGCACTTCAAAGCGATCGCGGAAGACGTATCGTTGCCGATTTGCGTTTATAATATTCCCGGACGTACCGGTAAGAATATCGAGCCCGAAACGATCGCGCGTTTGGCGGAGATCCCGAACATAACGATGGTCAAAGAAGCCACCGGGTCACTCGATCAATGCAGTCAGATTTTGAACACGACTAATTTGACGGTTCTCAGCGGCGACGACAGTCTGACGTTGCCGATGATGAGCGTCGGAGCTGAGGGAGTGATTTCGGTCGCTGGAAACATCATTCCTCGCGACATTATCTCGATGGTGAATGCTGCGTTGGCGGGTGATTATGCCCGTGCCCGCGAATTTCATCACCGCATGTTCCCCCTTTTCCGCGACATGTTAGGCTTGTCAACCAATCCGATTCCAGTCAAGACAGCCATGCGAATTCTCGGTCGCGATGCGGGCGAGTTGCGTTTACCGATGACGCAGTTGGATGAAAAGCAACTCCAGCAATTGCGTGCGACGCTACAGGCTTACGGTTTATGTTAGCCATCGACGATCGAATCGCCGCAAAACTCGTGGAATTGCGATATTTCTTAGGAATCTCAATTGTTGACGCACCGGAATCACTCACCCACGTGGGCCGATTGTAGAACATTTGTCCCAAATGTTCATGGGCGGGCACCAGGGTCGAGCGGGCGCCGAACAAAAGATTGGCGGCAGAGAGTTCGTATATACCCAGGCACGCAGATTCGCGGCCGAGAATTGAGCGTGCTGTGACGCCATGAACATTTGAGACAAATGTTCTACAATGGGCGTTTGCGTTCGCTGATATTGATTTCAGCTTCTGGATCGAGTGAATTAAATACGATGCGGTTGTCGGTGGTCATAGGATCTATTGTAGAACATTTGTCCCAAATGTTCATGGGCTGGCACCGGGGTCGAACTGGCGCTGAACACAAGATTGGCGGTAGAGAGTTCGTCTGCCTGCGGAGCACC
>JANLQO010000309.1:0-1834 GCA_031367855.1 Planctomycetia bacterium
GCACAGCAAACCGACTCGATCGAACAGCATCTTCAAACGACCAGAGTCGTAGACGGTTTCCGGAAAAACATATTCATTCGTCGTATCGCGAGGCGATCCATGGACATACATAATGTCGTCTTCACGCTGAGCCTTGGGCAATTCACTTAGAAAATCCCAGCGTCGATTGATGCCTGACGGGCCGCCTGGGCCACGATCCAGTTCGTCGCGTGTCCAATAAATTGCACGCAAAGCTACGGGGTTGAACGAGTCCGGGTCGAAAAGCGCCGCTTGGTCATGGTTTCCAAGAATCGTGAAGGCGCATTTGTGCATGACTAGGTCCAAGCATTCGCAAGGATTCGGACCGTAACCCACCACATCGCCCAAGCAGACGATGCGCTCGACCTTCTGTTCGCGAATGTCGGCGAGTACGGTGGTCAACGCTTCGAGGTTGCCGTGAATGTCACTGATCAATGCTTGCCGCACAAAACCTCTCCGACGGAGCTATTTCCACAATTATTTAACGCGCGTACGCTGGGCTACCATCCGCTGTCAAAGGTGCGGATATTGTAGGTTGTACCGTTGTTGAGTTTCAAGGACGTGTCAAACGGCGAACTTTGCCATGAGGGAGTTTCGTCGCTTTCCGCTGGAATCTTCCCACGATTTAGAAATTGTAGCTTATTGATGACAAATCTGGCGATCGAATGCTCCGGAACGGCGGGAAGTGTTGCCCTATTTCAGTGTGAAACCCCTATCGCTTATGCCCCTTTGGATGCCAGTTTCAGTAGTGTCCGTACGTTGGCAAGTGAGATTGAGCGAATAACCCGGGGGCGAGCCAAACCCAGCCTGATCTCCATTACGAACGGTCCTGGTTCATTCACAGGTCTACGGGTTGGCCTGACGACCGCGAAAATGCTGGGGCTGGCATGGAATATTCCGATTGTGCCGGTAGATACCCTTCAAGCGATCGCTTTGCGGGCTCACGAAGCAGAACCCCAATCTCAGGCTGCAGTTCCCGTTTTGGCAGTCATCAACGCATTTCGCGGCCAAGTTTTTGTAACTGCGGTACAGTTCATTGAATGGGGCAATCCCACCGTCTTGGTTCCTTCCTGCGCTGTTGATGCAGCGCTGTGGCGTGTGGATCCGCAGGCTGCATTGGGAGGCAAAGCGAACGCAGAGCGGTTTCTGGTTTCCGGCCCAGGACTGAAAAACTACCCGTTGTGCGACGAGTCGGTGGCGGGAGGTTCGTACAAAATCGCCTCGCCAGAAGTTTGGAATCCGACCGCGGTTGAAGTGGCTAGGCTAGGACAACTGGGCTTTGAGGCAGGTCGCGCACAAAACGCATTTATTCTGGAACCGAACTACATCCGCGCCAGCGCTGCCGAGGAGAAGGTTAAAAGCCCTCGGAGTTGAACCAGTGGGGCGTCAAACTTGAGATTGTGGGGTGATACTTTGGGGAGATTGCTGACTTAACTGCAATAAACTGCGCAGATCGGGGACGAGGCGGACGAGGCTCCTGCCGAGCTTTTTTCGGCAGCGAGATTGGCTCCCAGTGCTGGTGAACTGCACGAGCGTCGCTCTCCCGAGCCCGGAATTTTCTGGGGAACTATAGCGTTCTGATCGTCGTCGCAAAGTCGTATTCGAGACGACGAAATTCGATTTCAGATTTTTTGTCGTCCATAATCACATAGCAGGCTCGAGGGTCCCCGTCGCATGGCTGGCCAACGGAGCCGACGTTGATCATCAGTTTTTCGCCCTCCAGACCAAAGTGGTAATTACACTCGTCGGGTGTAATGAACTCCGCGTCCATTGTAAACACTCCGGGCATGTGCGTATGGCCTTGAAAGCACAGCAA
>JANLQO010000310.1:0-12066 GCA_031367855.1 Planctomycetia bacterium
TTGCTGTGCTTTCAAGGCCATACGCACATGCCCGGAGTGTTTACAATGGACGCGGAGTTCATTACACCCGACGAGTGTAATTACCACTTTGGTCTGGAGGGCGAAAAACTGATGATCAACGTCGGCTCCGTTGGCCAGCCACGCGACGAGGACCCACGAGCCTGCTATGTGATTATGGACGACAAAAAATCTGAAATCGAATTTCGTCGTCTCGAATACGACCTTGAGTCGACGATCAAGAAGATATATTCGATTCCAGAGATCGACAACATGCTGGGAGATCGACTGCGCAGTGGCAGGTAAGTCGCGCACACGCAGTGGCCGAGCACCACGACATTTGAATTCTGCGGGTTCGAACCGCCTCCTAGAAGCTTGTGGAGTAAATTGGTGCGACGGGCAATTCTAAGCGATATTCACGGCAACCTGGAAGCGTTGCAAAGCGTGCTGACAGATATCAAGCAGCAAGAATGCGAGCAGATCGTCTGTTTGGGGGATATCATCGGCTACGGCCCTGACCCGCAAGCCTGCCTTGATATCGTGACAGGTTTTGACGCTTGTATTCTCGGCAATCATGACTTAGCCGCGCTCTTCGAACCTGAAGGCTTTAGCAATGCCGCCGAACAGGCCATCCTCTGGACGCGTCAGCAAATGGAAGTCGGCGACACGCCGGAAAAATGTTTCCGTCGCCTTGAATTCCTGGCTCACCTCCCACGGACGCGTCGTGAAGGCCCAATCATGTTTGTTCATGGCTCAGTGCGCAACCCAATCAACGAATACGTTTTTCCTGAGGACGTGTACAATCGTCGCAAAATGGAAAAACTGTTTTCGATGATTCAACGCACTTGCTTTCAAGGTCATACGCACGTTCCCGGCGTTTTTACGTCAGAGATGAAATTCCTCCGACCCGACGAAATTAGCTACCGCTTTCGACTAACCGACGACAAAGTCATGGTCAACGTCGGCTCTGTGGGGCAACCCCGTGATGGCGATTGGCGAAGCTGTTATGTGATCCTGGAAGAGCCCTACGTGACATTTCGACGGGTTGAATACGATGTCGACAAGACAGCGCAGCGGATCTACGACATCCCGGAACTCGATCGCTTCCTCGGCGACCGACTTAAGGATGGCAGGTAGACTTTTTTCGGTTCATCCGGGAATAACGTGCGCCTACGAGACTCGCTTTGAATTGGTGGGGCGCACCTGCCGGGTGCGACCATCGCTGCGGTACGCACAATCCAGTTGGACTGGGCCATGTTGGGCGCAAGACGTCGCACCCGGCAGGAGCGACCCACTAAAAACGCACCCGGCAGGAACGACCCACTAAAAACGCATCGGTATTCGATCCGGCACGTTGTTTTTCGATCTAGCGCTATGCTTAGCAGTTGCCATTCATCCAGCTTTGTTTCACAATGGAGGGGAATCTAGTCATTCTGCCGTGGCGAGCCCAATGACTGCAAATGCGATTGAGTTGGTTCTGCCCAGCCTTTTCAATTGAGTAACAGAAAACTCTTCCGCCCAATGCCTTGCAAGCTACAGGATTTATACCTCGATGCACAAGTTGACGTTGCGAGTAATTTCTGGAGCGGATCGAGGCCGTATTTTTCGCGAATTAAAAACCCCGATGACCATCGGTCGTGAAGAGGGTAATACGATCCAATTGAACGATGAACGCGTCAGTCGCTTTCATGTGAAAATTCAAGAAGATGACGGGCGCCTGGTGGTCACGGATCTCGAAAGTACCAATGGTACTCGTGTTAACGGCCATCCCTGCAATTTAAAGATCTTGCGCTACGGCGACACGATAGCGATTGGACGCAGTGTGATTTTGGTCGGTACCCGCGAACAGATCGCCGAGTGGTATAGCGACAATCCAACCACCAGTGTTCGCAGCGATGTCTTCCATGGCGATAAGGGCGACGTTGAATCGCTTGATATCGAGTATAGCACTGGCTTAATTGCCTCTCGTTCCTCAAGCAGCTCGCATCATGAAATCGCAATTCCTAGGGGGCTTTCACCCGGTCAAGCGGCTGAGCTGCGCGAGTTGCTCGATCACCTGCATACGGGTTTGCGCGCCCTGCTCGAAAGCGGTGTGGAACAAGAGGACACGCGTAAAGTCATTTTAGATGCAAAGTCTTGGCAGAGCTTTTTGGTACTGCAAGGAGAAATCAGTGAACTGATCCGCGAAATCGAAGAACCTACCGATAACGCACGGCTAGATGTTGATACCGGCTCGGAGTAGAGCTGGTTACGCGTACTGAACTTCGGATACTTTGAATAACGTTTCCACTTTCTGAAATCCGTAACGTTCATACAGCCGAATAGCTGCGGAATTTTGAACCGTTACTTCCAAGTTCGCAAACATACAACCCGCTTCCTTGAATCCTCGTAACGAATGCAAAAGCAAAGTCTTACCGATGCCGAGGTTGCGACAGTCTGGGTGGACCCCCAAATTCTGAATAGCTCCTTCGCGTGGCGACGCTAACAGACCCTGCACCGTCCCGCAAGCCTGAAGCTCGTGGTTGAAATCGTTCTGCCGAACCGCCAGCCAAGTTGCTTCGGCGATGAAATTTCCCCGATTGACGATCTCTCGCATAAGATGCTTGCAGCCATCTTTCTCACCCAAACAAGGAAAAACATGCGTGTCAATTTCGCGATTGAAGCTCGCAAATTTAACCGCGGCATGATGATTGATCAGTGAAGGGGACCAGGGCAGCATCGCAAACCCTTCCGGTACCGCAATACTGTCCAGCTGCACGCGATCCAGCCGCAATTCCATCCGGTACCGTTTAAAGTAAGTAAGACTCATCGAGTTGCTCCGTGTCTAAAATCTACACGCAACAATGCGTGCGGTCAAACTTTGGAGTTAGCCTTGGCCTACTTCGTGCGATTCACACCCTGCGCCGTTGTCTTACCGCTTCGTACAAAGTCACTGCTGCGCTGATCGAAACGTTTAGGCTGTCTGTATCGTCACGCATCGGGATCACAATCGACGCGCACATCGAAGTACTCCAGCCATGCTGCAATCCCGCCGCCTCATTGCCGAGCACTATCGCCCCCCCGCTGCGAAAATCGGCTTTCCAAAAATCCATTTCACCGTCAACTCGAGCCGTGTAAACAGGAATTTTCAACCGCGCACACAATTGCAGCACTTCGTCGCTGGTCGCGACTGCTAGCGGAACGCTAAACAAACACCCGCGACTGGCCCGAATCGCATTCGGATTGAAAACATCGCAAATGGGATTCGTCAGAACCACCGCGTCCGCGCCCGTTGCCGCCGCAGTACGTAAACAAGCTCCGAGATTGCCTGGTTTTTCAATCCCGTCAAGTACAAGAATAAGCGGCCTTTTACTTGCAAACTGCAGTCGTCCTATCTCCAGCGTGGGTGCCTTGGCCACAGCCACCAATCCCGATTCGCGGTCGCCATAGGCAAGCTTCCGCATCACGGCAGACGACACCGGTTGCAGTTGCTCGGGCTGCAGACGGTCAAGCAATCCTTCAAATAGCGAAGTATCTTCGCCAGAAAAATAAAGGCAAACAATGGGATAATCGTCCGCCAACGCTCGTTCAATTTCCCGAGCTCCGTCAATGATGAAGTACCCGGTTTCGCGACGCGCGCTCGCGTCCCGCAATTTCATGACCTGCTTGATCTGCGGATTCTGAGGACTTTGTATGGATGGCTTCATGCGAGATCGCGGGGTCCAAAAAGAGGTGGGGTATAGAAAGCCATGCCCCCGCGCCGGATTATTTTGCCTAACCCATACAAAAGGAACCGCATTGGCCAACAACCTCTACTTTAATCCATTGCGCTTTGGATTTCGCGATCCAAAGTACGATAACAGAAATCTGCGCTTGCAGTTTCATTCTTGGCGTCATTGGAATCCCGGCATGCTGGATGAAGATCGCGATAACAATCCGTATCTGCAACAAGAAGTGCTTGCCGCCTCGCCCATTCGCTTGCGATGGATGTTGATTACCCGCGCGAAAGAGCTCTGCGAAGGTGTTGAGACGCTGTGGCGCGACGGTCAAATTGCCCTGGGCGATCAATGGTCCATTCGCATACGCGACATACTGGGTGAATTGCTATCAGGTGTCGCCAATGGCAACCCCGCAAGCGACAAAGTTGCAGATTTCTATCTTTTCCTACTGAAAATGCTATCCGAAGTTGAACAGACACGCGATCTCGATCGACTCGCTTGCCTCAAAGACTTGTTAGCCTACGAGGCGGAAACTTGGCAGCTGCTGCTGCAAAAGCCTGTTTCCGAGGATTGCGCCCCCGCTATTCCGATGATTACGCCTCTGCGCACCCACTTGCCCGCACCCATCAGTTCTAACTACGGCGATTCCGACGATTTCTCGTCTGGCAGTTCGTTTAGCTTAGACGTCTAAAACTCTGCAACGCCGCAAATCTGCTAAACTCATGTCCTGAGGCTTTGCCCAGATTAGCTTTTGGCGTGGAACGCTTTGAGTGTAGAGCGATTGCTGAAATCGTTTTGGGGGAGCAATTGGGACAATTGCTCTACCCTTTACCACAGTGGTTCGCGCATCAATGCGGGTTGTCGCGAAGCTACACTAATCGCACACGGCGATTTTGGTGCCGCCCCGCGATATAAGGTGCAAATTGACGGTACTGGCAATTGAAGCCCAAAGGCTTTCTAAAATTTATCGCTCAGTCGATGCATTGGTCGAGTGCGATTTGACCATCGAGCCAGGCACCGTGTTCGGCTTGCTGGGTCCTAACGGTGCAGGCAAGACGACTTTACTGCGCACGCTCCTCGGCTTTCTGCGTCCAACCAGCGGCAGTGCAAAAATAATGGGTTTTGACTGTGCGACTGAGAGTGTTCAAGTTCGTCAACAGGTCTCGTATTTGCCCGGTGAAGCGAGACTCTATCGCACCATGCGAGGCCGCGATGCACTCGAGCTTTTCAGCGGGCTTCAGTATTACGGATCGCTGGCAAACTCCTTCAAAATTGCGAAACGGCTTGAATTGGATTTGTCACGTCGAGTCATGTTTATGTCCACTGGCATGCGCCAAAAACTAGCGATCTCCATTGTGCTTGGATCCGATGCACCCGTTGTCATACTCGACGAGCCCACTGCGAATTTGGATCCAACCATTCGTAGCGAGGTGGTGATGCTTATCCGTGAGATCCACAATGGCCAGCGCACCATCCTACTTTCGTCGCACATATTTAGTGACATTGAAGGCACCTGCGATGAAGTAGCCATTCTCAAACAAGGCCGAGTTGTGGGAACGACGGATCTACACAAGTTAAGGCAATTGCACATTGTTCGCGGGCGAACTGTACGTGATGCATCGATTCTTACCACGGATTTGACGTCGCTGAGCTTTGTCGAATTCTCCCGCTTCCATGGAACACACCTCGAATTGCAACTCAGCGGCCCGCCGACACAGTGGCTCGGCTGGCTAGCGAGCACCGGCCTGGAAGATCTGACTATCGACAACGCAGGCGTGCGCGCGCTGTACGAACGCTTTCATGCGCCTAGCCGACCGCAGAGTATTCCGTTAATGAGTGGATCGCCAGCATGATCCGCTTACTACTGAAGAAGTACATCAACGAATCGCTTCTGCTATGGAGCGCCTGCGCCGCGATGCTGATTCTGTTTGGTTGGGTTCGTGTGTGGATAGTCTGCCAGTTCGAATTGCAGCGTTTCGAAGTTTTCTTGGACCAACTCAAGCCATTCGAAAAATTCTCGCCTGTGCCGCTTTCCCAGTTGTTAACCTACGCGGGTAGCATCGCGATGACCTTCGACGAACCTGTATTGATTTTATGTGTGCTGGTATGGTCCATCGCTCGGGGATCCGATGTCGTTAGCGGTGAAATTAATCGTGGCACTTTGGAGTTGCTGCTTTCGCTGCCCATAGGTCGCGTGCGATTGATGAGCCTGCATGCAGCGGTATGCGTCGCCGGCCTCCTAGGGCTGTGCGCTTGCGTGTGGCTGGGGCTGTTTCTCGGCATCCAAACCAATTCGGTGAAAGAGACGATTACGCCCAAGATTGAGTTATCCATTCCATTCGTGCCCATGAAATTCCCGCTGCAAGTTGGCAATTCAAAGACGGTCCTCATCCCACTTCGCGACCGAATCGATGCGAGCTTGTACCTGCCAGCAATTCTCAATTTATTCGGATTCGGATTTGTCGTGCTTTCGTTCAGTGTCATGTGCAGTGCCTTCGATCGTTTTCGCTGGCGTACCATCGGCATCGTCATCAGTTTGTACGTCATTCAGCTGCTGCTGTTCTTGCTAAGTAAATCTTCCGCGTCAACGGGATTTTGCGCGGCCTTGACTTTCTTCAGTTGTTATCAGCCGGACGCTATTGTGCAATTGCAAAGGATCGAACCCAACTCGGGATGGGCGATTTTGAGCGCAGCTAACGTCCTGCCACTGGGCCTTGGTCCACTGGGAATCACCGGCGTATTGCTTGCGCTCGGCACTATGTTTTACGGCATCGCCTTGGTTGCATTCAGCCGCCGCGACCTGCCAGCGCCTCTGTGACCCGATCTGCAGATGCTTCTCCGGCGTGCGTCACGTGACGTCCATTTTGTAGGCAATCTTGAGCCAATGTCTGACTTCGGCATCAATGTCCGCGGCTTTTTCAATCGGAATTCGATGAGTAATCCGGTCACCTTTCAAAAGTCCTCCGGTGTCGATCAAACGCTCTGGTGTTTTAGTATTCTTGAGCGCCAAGCCCAGATCGAGACGTTTGTTGGTTGCCGGTTTGATCTGGGCAAAAACATGACGGCGGTAAAGCGGAACGATTGTCTTGCAGGGACATGCCTTGACGTCTTTCCCAATTGCGATGCCGATCTTGAGAATCGCTTCATAGAGTGGTCGTAACGCCGCCCTGGATCCGGTGAACATAGCTTCAACGAGTGCCTCAGGATCGTATTCCTGTGCTTCTTTGCTTGCCAGCGAGCCCATCCGCTCGAAGCCGGGGTGCATGCTGTAGAGTGATTGCTTGCGCACACGTTGCGGTGTGACACCGGGAACCCGTTCAATCATTCCCTTGGCTTCCAGATCCAACTGAACGACTTTTGTGTACCAGGACACCGAACCCGCTTTAGGGTAGAGCTCTTGCGGAACTCTAGCTGCAACGGCCGCAACGAGTTCCTTAAACGCCATCCCTTTATCGTTCCATGGCAAGGACGCGAGAATGGCTTTTCGAATTGGTTCGTATTTCTCCTCGGTTACAGCAAATCCGCGACTGCCTTTGTTTACGTTGTCCGTCTTCATGGTCGTTTCTCCAGCTGCAAATATTCACAACACGTCGACAACGCGTGGACCAAGTACTTCAAAACGAGGTCGGATCCCCAGCCCTGGCTCAACGCTTGCCGCCATAAAACCATTTTTCCGCTGCGGCGCGCCGCTGGCCGTGCTTACGGTCACGTAGCTATTGAAATCGGTGCTCGTAAACCGATATTCCTCGGGCGTGCTATGCGCCAAATGCGCAATCGCCGCGGTGGTTATATCACCACCCCAGCTATCCTCCAGCGTCATAGCAATCCCCATCGAAACGCACAAATCGCGAGCCTGCTTGGTCTTGCTTAGTCCACCGAGCTTGCTGATCTTGAGGTTCACGACGTCCATTGCCAAATCGGCTTTACCGCGCAGCAGCATGTCCAAATTGTCAATGTTCTCATCCAGTACAAACGGATGATCAGTATGTCGACGAATGGCTAGGCATTCTTCATAAGTGAGGCAAGGTTGTTCGATGTAGACATCCACTTCGCGAACGGCGCGCACAACCCGCATCGCTTCATGCTGAGTCCAGCCGGTATTGGCATCAGCTACCAAACGATCGCTTGGATCAAGCATTGCGCGCACGGCGTGAATGCGCTCAATATCGGTATCCGGATCGCCGCCGACCTTGAGCTGAAAACGCGTATAACCGTCCGCCTTATAACCGGCAACTTTGCGAGCCATTTCGTCGGCCGATTCCTGAGAGATCGCGCGATACAGTCGTACGCTTTCACCGAAACGCCCGCCCATCAATACGCAAACTGGCAAACCAGTCGCTTGACCAAGGATGTCCCAGCAGGCAATATCGATCCCCGACTTGACGTAGGGGTGTCCTTTCAGCGCGGCGTCCATGCGATGATTCAACTTGCTCAACTCGCGGGGATCAAAGCCAATCAAATGTTTTCCCAACTCGCGCAAGCCTGAGCGAACGCCCTCCGCGTAAGCTGGCAAATAGAACGGCCCCAATGGACAAACTTCGCCATAACCCATCAAACCCGAGTCGGTTTCAACGCCCACAATCGTGCTGTCGAACACTGAGACTGATTTACCGCCCGACCACTTATAGGTTCCTTCGCGCAGTGGCAACTCAACACGATGCGCAAAGATTCTAACGATTTTCATGCCGTAGGCCTTATTGAATGAATTTACTTGAAACGTGAAATCGGTCACACTCCGCAGACTCTTTATTCGGGAAGCACCGTTGCATTTGGCACTGGGGCTTTGTAAGCCACTGGCGTTGGCCAAATGGCACTCACTTTAGGCACGTAGTTCCGTCTCTCCGAGACGGATACCGCTATTTTATCGCGGTTATTGCGAGTCTCGGAGAGACTCGCCCACGTGATAACTGAAACGAAGCCTCTCACAGCGCGCGCTGCCCGGTCGCTGTGAAGTTACTTGCTTTCCAATTGGCAAATTTTCGCGGCCGTCGAGATCCGAACGAGCATTATGCCAGCTCGCAGTACGCCCAGTCCAGCGAACATGACCACCGCCGCCTCAACAATTCGCGGAGTTTCTAAATCCAAAACAAACAATAAACCGGTTCGCAGCAAGTAGATAGCGAACAATACCAAAACCCAGCCTGCAATTTCGCGTGCCAAGAACATTTCAGATCCTTTTTGTAATTGTTCACTCACAATTTCGGCGGAACGTCCACTACCCGCTCTAGCAATTGTTTCTTTGGGGTATTAGCGTCTACTAACGCTCTCTTCTTCTTTAGCCGTCGTAGGACGATCATCCTCAAGTCCCAGTAGTGATCCAGGACAATCGCGGAACGCAAGTAAAGACTGGCTTGCGCCACGGTCATCTGCCGCCAGCCAGCTTCCGCAAACACGATAACCAACAGCAGTGAAAGTACCAATAAGGTCGCGCCAGGCCAAATCGTAAAGTCATTTTCAATCGCGCTGCGCAACCACTCAGACCTGGCCCCTGCCGAAATAGGCAGCCGCATCAGGGCCAGCATCGCGACTACAATTATCGTCATCCAAACGCCAAACTGAATCGCTGCCAACCTTAACCCTTCTAACCGAGGATTTTGAGGCTGGCTCGATTGCACCGCAATCGGCTCGGCGCCGCCTGTTGCTATTAGGATCTGCATGACCAACCACTTGCTTACTCGATTGCGAAAGGATTGCCCCAGGTATGTATAAGCAACTATGCCAATTGAAGTGAGACTATATAGTCCAGGTACGAAACCAAACATCATTTCAGGCCGATGTGGCTCGCGCAAAAAGAGGCTCGCCTGCAACGCGAGCAGCACCAACCAACCCTGCGAATTGAGAACCGCAAACAGTAACGCAGCAATCGCGCTCATCCGGACCAGTCCCATTACCTGTGTTCCCTCGAACAACAGCATATCGAGCAGTAGTCCTAAACCCAGTAATTGGCCACAGTCCGCAATGACCTCGAAGAATTCGGTCTTAACCGGCGATTGCACGGGAGTTGGTCCGGCACCGTTGTCGCTCGAATAAGTTACTTGATCGGCTATGATCTGCCTCCTTGAACGAGCGTTCTTCCATCGCGCGCCAGCCCTATTTCCGCAATGATCATCTGAATCGCGTTCCGCTGGCCTGCAAATGAAACCGCCACGCCCAGCCGCGCCAACTCGCGTTTCATGTGTGCGGCAAGATCGCGTACACGCGCCTGTTCCGCAGCCAACATGAGATCTTGGATGCTTTCCGATTTCGGTTCGATGATCGCTGAGTCGGGACGCAAAAAGGTAGTTGTCGGACAAACGAAGGCCACGCGATGATGCTTGGCCAAAGCCAACTTCACGACCCGCAGCAATTGACTCAAATTCGGTGCACAGCCTAACAGGTCCGCGAGGACCACGAACACTTCATTGTCCCTGGCGTGCGCTATCGCCTTTGCCATCGCCTCGCCCAAGACTTGCATCCGATGCATGCCTCCAGCGGCGGGATCGGGAGGGGCCACGATCATCGGTGCCATCCAGGGCATACCAGCGTCTTGCAAAAACAAGTGCAAATAATACGCTAATTTATCGCTATCATGCATGCACTCGACATGTTCGTTGGGGCTCAAGTCAAAGACTTGAGCGAGAACACCTGCCATGCGAAACCGCTCGCGCGTCGAGGCCAAAAAACTAAATGGAATCGGATGGTAGTGCCGCTCCAGCAATTCGGGGAAACGCTCGTGACATAGTCGCAGCGAACATTGCATCAGGTAGGGTGTTATCGTCCGCGCTGCGGGAGGCGCCGATTGCGAGAACTCCGATAACGCTTTGAGCAGTTGCAAAAACCCACGATCTCCCGCCAGCCACGGAAGCCGCTTCACCGAGGTTTCGTCGACCAACATCGCACTCACTGGATCGCCCACTGAAATCGCCGCTTGTGCAACACTGGCAGCGACAAAGTTGATTTGATCCATGAGCCGCAGACCATAACCACCGATCCGAGTCGAAAACGATCCATCGACAAACAGATGAACTCGAACCGGCACTTCAGATTCGTACTTGCGAGTCATCAATTTGTCGCGCCGCGCAGATACTTTCCAGGCTATCGACTTGGGTGGATCGCCCGGCACATACTCACGCAGCTCGAGCAACTCTGCGCCCGTACCTGATCGCTGCAAGCGATGAATGCCGTGCTGCGGTAGAGAATTATGTCGCTTGACGGTCGGTCGCACCTCAGCCGACTGAAAGTAATCGGGTAGCAATCGAAATGTTTGCTCGACCGGAAAAAAACGATGAAGCTGGAAAAAGCCATAACGATCCTGCAAAGTCAACCGAACTCCCGGTAGCTTTAATTGTCCAGCGGCGCGCACACCGACTGTATACGCAAAGTTCGCTTCACTACATGGCTGATCGAAAGTCCATTGATTGGGTGGATGTGCAATTTCATCTGCTTTCGGAAATCGTTTTACAATCCAAGTCGGTAGCGTTTGAATTAGCGACCGGCACACCATGCTGGCTGCACTCGGCACAGACGGCAATCGCAGCGACGGCGCGTATAATTCTAGAATCTCGGGAACGATATCGCGAATCTGGAAAGCAGGTTGAATCGTCGTTGAACTGAAAATTCGCAATTCAATGTGAACGATGCGCCCTACCCAAAGCGTTCCGTTGGCTTCGCTACGGCCATTCACCTTCCGCTCGAATTTTAGTCGAGGCAATTCGAAATGAATGCGAGCTTGGAATCGGAACCACTCCACAAGCACCCAAACGAACATCGCGAGCGAGAGCAAGGACAGCATTGCCTGCCCACGCAGGACGCCGCTGAACAGCCCAAGCAGCCCGACGAACAGCAGCCATCGAGCGCGGTTGGTCATAGCACCGACGCCTTCAAGGGCGGATCTTTCAGCACGGGCACTGACTGAACCAACTGTTGAACCACGGTTTCTACCGTCTTACCGTCCATCTCTGATTCCGGCTTTAGTATCAGCCGATGTCCAAGAACGAGCCAGGCGATCGCTTGAATATCTTCGTGCGTCAAAAATGAACGGCCTTGCAGTAAAGCGTGTGCTCTGCCCGCCTTCATCAGATTGATGGCTGCCCGGGGACTTGCGCCTAAAATCAAATCCCCGTGCAACCGACTCTGTCGCACTAGATCGATGATGTAACCATTCAATTCCGGAGTACAGTAAACTTCATCGATCTGGCTTTGAATACCTATGATCTCCTCCGCGCTGCTGATCGCGCTCAGGTTAACGGGCGGTCGGCTATGAATGTCCAGCATGTTGATCTCTTGCTGACGCTCAGGGTAACCCACCTGCACCCGGAACAGAAACCGATCGAGCTGAGCTTCTGGCAGCCGGTAAACACCCTCTTGCTCTATGGGATTCTGGGTCGCCAGC
>JANLQO010000187.1:0-25082 GCA_031367855.1 Planctomycetia bacterium
GATGAAGCTGTCGTGGCAGGAAGCACACTTGAGATTGATCCCCAAAAATGATTGCGAAACACTCTGCGCAAATTGAATTTCAACGGTTTGCCCTGCGCTGACTTCGCCACGCCAACGAATGCCGTCGATATAGCCCTGACTCTCGGGAGTAGTCGGCGCGATCAACTCGCGAGCGAGCGAATCAAACGACTTGTTGTCGACCAACGCTTTGTACAACCAGCCGCTGATCTGTTTGCGGCCTCCGGTAATGAAACCGGTACCGCTATAGTCGTTGCGTAGCAGATCGTTGTAGAAGCTCAGCCAATGATCGGCATAGGTGATCCGGTCTTCGAGTAACGTGTGGACTTTTCGATCGCGTTTGTCGACCGCAGATTCCGCTAGAAACTCAGCCAGTTCCGCCGGCTCGGGCAGCAAACCCGTCAGATCCAAACGCGCTCGCCGCAGGAAAGTGGCGTCATCGACTCGCGACGGGGGTGTTACATCATGGGAGGCCATCCAGTTATCCAGGATTCGATCGATCGGATTTTCATGACCATTCACCGTCGGCGGCAGCTCAGGTCGTCGGGGCTTGAGCGGCGGTTCATAGGCCTGCGGCGCAAAGGAAAAACCGGACTCCCAAGACAAATCATTCGCGATCCATTTTTCCAGGATCTTAATTTCCTCCGGCTTAAGCCGTGGCTTTTCTTTCGGCGGCATTTGATCGTCTTCGTCGGTTGATTGCACCAATTCAATCAACCGCGAGTCGGCGGCGTTTTCCATATCGACGTGCCCCGACTCGACGAGCAGCGCTCGAGTATTTAGCGAAAAACTCCCCTTGGCTTCGCGGCCTCCGTGACACTCAACGCAATGCTTGCGCAGGATCGGAACGACTTCGTGGCTACAGTCGATTGCTTGGCCGTCTACTTGTGTGACAAATGCAAGGCTGAGCAGCGCGAAAAAAGGAGATTGGTTCAGCATGATGGATACTCAGCGGGTGGTGCAATATGCAGATTAGGTTTTAGGCACGGGTGTAGGGTGGGTCGAGGCAGGAGACCCACCGATTAACAACTGACGAACTGCCACGAAGTTGAGGTGACCATGGTGGTTTCGTTTCTCAACCCACCCTACCGAGCAGTGACCATGGTGGGTTTCAACCCACCCTACCACTACCACTAAAATCGGTGGCCTCGTCGGGGGCCATGTTCTGTGAGCGTAAGGATCTCAGGACCTAGCTCGGTCATTAGGATCGTGTGTTCAAACTGAGCGGACAATCGCATGTCGCGGGTGCGGACTGTCCAGCCATCTTTCTTATCCAATCGGGTGTAACGTGTGCCAGCATTTACCATCGGTTCGATGGTAAAGCACATACCGGGCAGCAGGCGTTGCTGTTTCGATTTGCGGTCCGGAAAGTGTGGAATGTTCGGCGGCTGATGAAACACTTCCCCTAGCCCGTGTCCAACGTACTCGCGGACGACTGAAAAACCGCGGCGATGGGCCTCGTTGACGACCGCATCACCAATCACACTGACCGTGCAATTGGGTCGCAGAGCGTCGATGGCCAAGTAAAGGCAATCGAAAGCGCATTGCGTCACTTCGCGAGCCTCGTCGCTGGCTTCGCCGATGATAAAGGTCTCGGATTGGTCGCCGTGCCAACCATTTACCACGGATGTAATGTCGACGTTGATGATGTCGCCTTCTTGCAGTCGCGTTTTGTCGGGTATGCCGTGACAGATGACGTCATTGATGCTGGTGCAGCAACTCTTGGGATATCCCAAGTAACCGAGCGTGGCGGGTGTGTGACCGTGATCCAACGTGTAGGAATGAACAAGTTTATCGATGGCTTCGGTGGTAGTTCCCGGCTGGATGATCTCTCGCAATTGGTCCATCAACTGCGCGTTGAACTTCCCAGCGGCGCGCATGTGGTCACGAGCTTCTTCGCCAAGTAGCAGTTTTCGCGCGTTTTGATTCTGCAACATGAGAGCTCGTTCGTTTGCTTTCCAAAAAATATTATTGCCTGAACTTTTCAGAAAGTTCGATTTGATGCGTAAATTATAGAGACGAAGCTACAACTTTGCACCCGTATTTTCAAGCCGACCGCAAGTTCGCATAAGCTACGGTGGAACCGGCCGCGAAGTAATCGTTGCAAACCCTAGCAACGCCTTGCCGAAAAGCTGACAACTGGGCAAAATGTGCTTTGGAAAAATGTCGGCCTGGAGCACATCGGCTCCGGTATCAAAATCTCTTGGAAATCTGAAAATGCTGGCGAAAGATATCAAGACGGGTACAGTCATCGTTGAAAATGGCGAACCAATCATTATCGAAAATCTGTATGTGCAATCACCGAGTGCACGCGGCGCAGCCACGCTTTACAAATTTCGCGGCCGCAATTTGATTACCAAGCAAAAAATCGACATCACCCTCAAGGGCACCGATAACATGCCTGAGGCCGACTTCCGCAAGCGGGTCGTGAAAATGATGTACAAAGATGCCGAATCAGTTTTCCTAATGGACGAAGAGGATTACAACCAGTATTCGCTGAGCTTGGCTGACGCCGGCGACGCGATGAACTATTTGACCGAAACGCTGGAAGGCACGTTTGCACTGATCTATCAAGACGAATGCGTAGGTTTGACGCTGCCGACTTCTGTCGAATTGACCGTCACGCAATGCGATCCAGCCATCCGTGGCAATTCGGCAACCGCGCGCACCAAGCCGGCTACGATGGAAACCGGAATCACCGTTCACGTCCCAGAATACATCAAGGAAGGTGAGAAGATCAAAGTCGACACGCGCACCGGTGATTTTCTATCGCGCGCTTGAAGTTGCAAAGCTGTAGCGATTTTGTCGCACGATAAGCTGAGAGTGATGCGAGAGGATACAATAAAGGAAATAGCAAAGAATCCGTCACCACTTGGTCAACAAGCAATGTCATCTGCAATTTCACTGGACGACTCGCTGGCTCCACCGCTACCGATTCATCGATTTACGATTGAGCAGTATCACCGGATGGGAGACCTAGGATTACTTACGCCTGAGGATCGAGTGGAATTGCTTGAAGGATGGATCGTCAGGAAAATGAATCAGCGGCCAGTTCACGGTTTTATCATTCGGTTGCTCAATGAATTCTTCATGCGCGAGCTACCGGATGGATGGATTTGCCAGTGTCAGCTGCCTATCACCACGGATCGCAGCGAGCCGGAGCCTGATTTGGCGATATTGAAAGGTACGCATTCGGATTTTCGTCACAAGCACCCGTCCGGATCCGATTGTCGGCTGGTGATCGAAATCGCGGATATGTCGATCGAAAAAGATCGCGCAAAGGCGAGAATCTATCGTGACGCAGGAGTACAGGAATACTGGATTATCAATGTGGGTGAAAAGGTACTTGAGCGATTCGTACTGGCCGCAGAACCACAAATTATCCAGGCTTCTAAATCGGTCGCCCTCAGTATTGGCGACTCTGTTTTGCAGCTAGTACTCAACGAGGTCTTTGAATAGTAAGTCGTAGTTGAGAACGTTGAGGAGCGAAACCCAACCAAGTAGCTCTCACACGACGGTGGGTTTCGTGCCTCAACGCACCCTACAAGATGCCTTTGATGATCTCGCCGTGGACGTCGGTCAGGCGGAAATCGCGGCCTGCGTAGCGGTAAGTTAGTCGCGTGTGATCGAGACCCATGAGGTGCAAGATCGTGGCATGCAGATCATGAAAATGGACTTTGTCCTTGATTGCATAATAGCCGTACTCGTCCGACTCGCCGTACTTGATGCCGGGCTTGAAACCGCCGCCGCAGAACCATTGAGTCATTGCGTGGGGGTTGTGATCGCGTCCATCACGACCACCTTGGCTAACAGGTGTACGACCGAATTCTCCGCCCCACCATACGATCGTGTCATCGAGCAATCCTCGGCGACCGAGATCTGTCAGTAGCGCGGCAATCGGCTGGTCGACCTCTTTTGCGTTCTGCGCATGACCTTTCTGCAAGTCACCGTGTTGGTCCCATTTGTAACTGTGGGAGATCTGCACGAACCGCACTCCGCTTTCGGCATATCGTCGAGCCATCAAGCACTGGATAGCAAAATTCTTGGTTTCAGGATTGTTCACACCGTACATGTTCAGTGTTTCGGCAGATTCGTCGGTGATGTCCTGAATCTCTGGTGCTTCGTTCTGCATGCGAAACGCTAACTCGAACGACTCAATGCGGCTCTCCATTTCCTGATCGGGTCCGGTCTCCATCATGCGTTGCTGATTAAACTGTTTCAGCAGATCGAGTTCGCGTCGCTGGATATCTTCCGTCGAACGCCGGCTGATGAAAGGTATTTTTGCTTTTTCAGATTCCAAGCCCGCGTAGCCGATTCGCGTTCCCTGATAAGCGGCTGGCAAGAATGCCGAACCCCAGTTGTTGGCGCCACCATGCGAGAGCGAAGGGCAGATCGTGATAAAGCCCGGCAAATCTTGATTTTCCGTACCTAAGCCATAAGTCAACCAGCTACCGATGCTCGGTCGGATAAACGTATCGCTGCCCGTGCTCAGTTCGAGCAAGGCGGCCCCGTGGCGCGAGTTAGAACCGTGAACCGAGTTGATGAAACAGATATCATCGACATGCTTGGCGACTTCGGGAAACAGATCGCTAACATGATAACCGCTTTCGCCGTAGGGCCGAAACTGCCAGGGCGATTTGAGCAAGTTGCCAGTTTCGCCTGAGACTACGCGCGGCTTGTCGAAAGGAACGGGTTTTCCATCGTCTTTCTCAAGTTGCGGTTTGTAGTCAAAGGTGTCAACCTGCGACGGGCCACCGTGCATGAATAGGAAAATGATTCGCTTGGCCTTAGCGGTGTAGTGGGGTGGCCGAACGGCCAGCGGACTCGTACGTACATCCGCCGGTTCGGCACTGGCAGCGTGCTGCGAGAGCAGACTTGCGAGCGCGAGGCTGCCGAAGCCCACGCCACTTTGCAGCAGCAGGTCTCGACGGCAGAGCGGGCGCCGATGCGCGGAGTGCCAATGTTGTTGAAATCCGTTCATAATTCATTACTCGATGTAGCTGAATTCGTTGGAAGATATCAAGACACGACACAAACTTTGCCAAACGGTTGCAGGGTTGCTTGCAGCGCTCAAGCCGGAATCGCGAATGAAGCTCGACGCGGCGGCAACTTCTTCGACCGTCGGTTGCCGTTTCAATATCCTCTGATACGTGAGCTTGATTCGCTGTGCGTTGTCGAGCGGTGATTTCAGCAGTTGTTCCGCGACCGCCAGCGAATGCTCGTGCACCAAATCGCTATTCATCATCAACAGCGCCTGCGGCGCGACGGTGGATGTCTGACGCTCGCCGCTCAACATCGACGGGTCGGGAAAATCGAGTGTCTGCAAAACATCAAACACCCCGCTGCGAATGACTGGCAAATAGATGCTGCGTCGCGCGTTGTCGTAATTCAGGGTGCCGGCTGAGCCGGTCGAATTAACATAAGCGTGGTTCTCGACATTCATCAACGTGCCGTACATCGTTTGATCTAAACCAGTCCCAACGGCCACGATCGAATCGCGGATCTCTTCACCGGTTAGGCGACGGCGGCGGAATCGCCACAGCATTTCGTTCTCAGGGTCAACCTCGTACCCCGATGCCTGAAACCGAGTGCTCCTTTGGTAGGTTTGCGAAAGCATGATGGTGCGATGCAAGTGCATGAGCGACCATTCATTTTCAACCAACTCGCAGGCAAGCCAATCGAGCAGCTCGGGGTGCGTGGGTTTCTGACCAAGCATGCCAAAATTATCAACGCTCGGCACGATTCCGCGTCCAAAGTGCCAATACCAAAGACGATTCGCGATCACGCGGCTGGTCAGCGGATGTTCGGGTCGCGTCAGCCACTCGGCGAATTCCAAGCGACCGCTGCCCGATGGGCTGATCGCTGGCTGCTCGGTGCCAGCGAGCACTTGCGGAAATCTTCGGCTCACCAATTTGCCCAACACGACATGGCTGCCACGCAGGTGTATGCGCAGGTCCTCGGGTTTGGACTCGGTGACTCCCATGGCCATGGGTAACTTCGGGCGACGACTCTCAATTTCGGCTAACTGTGCTGCAAGTTCATCGGCTTTCGATTTTTCGTCAACAGAATAAAAACGTTCGAAGTCTTTCTTAGGCCCAGCCAAAGGTGAATTCTCCCCGAGCACTTCTTCACGCAGCTTTTCGAGCTCGGCGTCACCTGCGGTTTCCATTACCAATACCCTGTCGATTGCGGTTTGGTACGCAGCGGCAACTCGATTTAACTTGGTTGGTTTCTCAGCCAGTAATGCGTCGCGCAATACATCCGGAGTCTCTTTTCGTAGCGGCGTATCGTTGTCCAGCTGCGAAAGCAACTGGGCTGCCTCAGTTTCAAAGTTCGCTTCGATGGAACTGAATTTTGTCCACCAAGCGAAAAAGGGTGCAACCGGCGTTTTTTCCTCCGGTTTCTTGCCAAAGTAATCTTGCCACAAAGTTAAGATCGCATAGCTAATACCTAAATCCATTCCCGAGCGCGAAAGAGCGATTGGCTCGGGTCCGAATGGCCAGGGATCGTTCGTTTGGTAAACGATTGCGAACTTGTCGATGTGAGGAAACGCTCGTTTCGATTCGAATCGCAATACGTGGTGGCCGACGCTCAATTGAGTCGTAGTGCTCACGAACCAAGCCTGCGATTCCGGCTGCCAAGATCCAGTGACTTCATTCGCGGCGGAACGCTGAATCTCTTTGCCATCCAAGCGGATTCGAATCGGTCGACGTTCCTGGGCCGCGTATCGCAGTTCGATCGCGTACCGCCCAGCGTGCTCGACGTTAAGATCGTATTCAGCGTTCGCGCCAGGACCGCTGATGATGACTCCGATGTTTTTGCCATAATTCTCCGTTTCGCGAAGCACATCTCCGCGATGAAAACCTTCGGCCTCGATCAGTGCATATCCAGCATTGACCCCATACGGTTCAGTGGTCTGATTGAGGCCATGGGCGAGCCGTTCGTTGGATCGACGCGCGAAGTCGTTTGCTTGTGAGGTCGCTAGCAACGCGCTCCCTGCCAATTTGCGAATCTCATCGGTAGCTCGCTGTTGAGTGACTTGGTTCAGTTTTTCGATCGACGCTTTGACGGCCGCGATCTCGCTGTCAAGAACTTGTACCCGTTCGAGTTCGGTTTCGGTTCCAAGCGGTCGCTCGAACCATCGGGCAACGACGTTGTGATTCTCCATCGTTTGCGTGCTCTTGAAAATGCCAGCCAACGAGTAGTAGTCAGCCGTTGGCAATGGATCGAATTTGTGATCGTGGCATCGCGCGCAGCCTATGGTCATACCCATAAACGCTTGACAGAGCGTACTCAGTTGTTCGTCAATGATGTCCATTTGCATTTTCATCGGATCATCTTCAGCTAGCATTTTGGCGCCGATCGCCAGAAAGCCGGTTGCCACAAAGCGATCGAGTGGATTGCCGCGGGCGGCAAAGTGCTCATCGACCGGCGGAAGTAAATCACCGGCAATTTGTTCCTGCACGAAGCGATCATAGGGTTTGTCGCAATTTAAACTATCGACAACGTAATCGCGGTATCGGAACGCGTTGGCATACGCAATGTTCTCATCGAGTCCGTTAGAGTCTGCAAATCGGGCGACGTCCAACCAATGTCGTCCCCACTTCTCACCATAGCGCGGCGAAGCGAGCAATCGATCCAACAGGTTGGCATATGCATCCGGCGAATCATCAGCCACAAATTGCTCGATCTCTATCTCGCTCGGCGGCAGACCAATGAGATCATACGTCGCGCGCCGAATCAAATCTCGCTTCGAAGCGACCGGTGACGGACTCAACCCCTTGGCTTGCAGTTTTTCGTAGATGAACTGGTCGATGGGCGAGCGACGTTCGTCACTCGCGGTCGCAGGCAAAGTCGGTCGACGCAGCGGCTGATAGGCCCAGAACCCTTTCTGCTCGGAAGTAAACTGAACAACTTGACCAGAGTCTGTGTCGGCTTCGGCTGATGGTTCAGTTGGCTGCTTGTCGCTGGACACTTCCGGCCACGGCGCTCCCATCGCGACCCATTGCGTGAGCAGAGCCAATTCGCTGGTTGCGAGTTTATCCTTGGGGGGCATCTTCAAGAATTCATCGTGGTTCACGGCACTAATTAGCAAACTCTCTTTCGGCTTGCCTGGTGAAATTGCTGCTCCCAATTTCCCGCCCCGCAGCAAACCCACTTTCGATTCAAGGCTCAGACCGCTTTCCGGATTCGCATCGCTATGACACTCGACACATCGATCGTGGAGCAGTGGCCGAACCTTGGACTCGAAGAACTCAATCGCTTCGGGCGCTGGTGCATCACCTGCTTTGGATGGTTCGTCAGCCACGCAGAAACCGCAAATGAGCACAGCTAACAAGTACGCTTGCAAACAGCAATTCATCGGCAAAAATCTCTCAAGGCGGGATGGAGAGAGTGGAGGTGAGTTGTCACAGCTTGATTATAGCCCAAAGCGGTATTAGGGCGAAGTTGCCACAACACTTGTAGTAAGCTCCGCCAGAACTTGAATGATGTGCTTTGTGGCGGAGTCGCTCCGCGACTCTGCGAGGAGTTGCAAAGCAACTCCTCCACTATTCGCTCAAGAAACGAAAAAAGCCGGCAAGGAAATGAATCCTTGACGGCCTATTCGAATCCTCCGACCGCTGGCGGCAAAAAGCGGAGCCGCTGCGAGACTGGCGTAGATCGTGCGTGCTACTGCACATGCAACTTTATGACCTAGGCCAACGCAAAAATTGGTCCCTCTGCCGGAATGACGGCCGGAAGTTCTTTTCGCGGGTTCATCAAAACCCACATCTCAATCATAGGTGATGAGGAACTTACAGCAAGGTTAATCGACGCATCTTCAAGCACTTCATCGGTGAATTTCTCAAAAAATTCGTAACTACAAATACAATCGGCCACACATTAATACCGATGCAAAACTCGTGCCGATTTAAGTTAACTGAATCTTCTTAATGCGGTTGCACGCAGCGAGGAAATGTACTAGGGCCAGCCGAGATTGAATCAAGAACTTCTCTGCAGCTCTTGTTGCAAGCAGTGAACGAGTGTATCGATATCGTGCGTGGAAACGTAGAGATGGCATGAGACTCGCACTAGATACCGTCCCGCAAATGGCACAATTGGAACTTCGATTTGGTAGCGGTCCCACAAGCGTTTCTGCAGCATTCCACCGTTAGTATAGTCGCTTGGCAACCACACACCGACCATCCAGCCGAACCACTCACGGCCTTCTGGCGTCACGGGCTGTGCGCCTGGCAATTCGCTCAAACGACGGCGCGCATAGCAGGCCAGTTCGTGATTGCGCACATCGATTTTCTCGCGATCCAATCGGGTAAAAAATTCGATCGCAAGCGGAACCATTAAGTAAGCAGAGTGATCTCGGGTACCTGTCCAAAGCAATTCGTCAAACCATTTCTCAGGCTTGGCTGGATTTAATCGCCCCCAGCTCAAACGCGTAGGTTTGAATTGGCTGTGCCAGCGTGGATCAACATAAATAAATCCACTTCCCAGCGGCGCGCATAGCCATTTGTGACAGCTAGCTGTGTAGAAATCGCATTGTAGGCTGTAGAGCTTGAAGGTCTCTTGCAGTAGGGCATGGGGGCCATCGATGCAACTTGCAATACCGCGCTCGCGCAACAAGTTGCAGATCTTTTGCACGGGCAAAATAATGGCGGTCGGAGAAGTGATATGGCTCAGTACCACCAGCCGCGTGCGCTGGTTACAGCCCGCAACGATGGCATCGACAATCCGTTGCGGATCGGTCAGCGGCGATGGCAGCGTGACTTCGACGAGCTTCGCACTGGTCGCTTCGCAGCGGCGTTTCCAGATCCTGCGAACAGCCCCATATTCATGGTCGTTCATCAGCACTTCGTCCCCGGCAGCTAACGGAAACCAATTGGCGATTTCGTTCATCCCGGCGGTGGCATTCTCACAAAAGGCAATATTTTCGGGCTGAGTCCCGAGCCATACTGCCAGTTTAAAGCGCGCGTCGAACCACAGCGGTTCGAGTTTTCGGGAGAGAAAATCCATCGGTTCGCGTTGGCATGCTGCGCGAATTTGACTTTGTTGATTTTGTAGCACTACGGGCACGGCACCAAATGAACCGTGGTTCAAGTAAATGACGTTCTTGCGGAATCGCCAGAGGTCGAACACGGTCCGCACGTAGATCAGATCTTCAGCGCGTCCAATCGATAGACGCCAACGAGCTATTCGTAAGGCTAATGCGGGAAACCACGTCGAACGTTGCAGGATAGATTCCATGATGCTGGATATCAGAGCTTGAGGCAGCACCAAAGCAATCATGGCTGCACTTTCGCGAACGGCTGATGGGCTGACAAAGCTCCACGTGCTTGGCCGTTCCACCTGCGTCAAGCGAACTCCCGATGCAATACACAAGAACGTCGTGGCGAGGAAGCCACTGACGAAGACGAGAGCAAGTTTCGAGTATCGGGTTCGAGATTCTCCGACCCATTCGCTCAAAATGAATGTACAAAGGCAGATGACAAGTAAGAATCCACTGTTCGAGACCGCGAGTGACGAGAAGACGAATGCCACCAACGAAGTAACGGTCGTGATGCGGAACAGGTCCGCCAATTGCAATTGCTCACCCATGCGGCGACGTTCCATCAAGCGCACGGCGACAAATACTGGCAAGGCTACGAATACTGCTTGGACAACCAGCGACAACAAATCGCCGAACTCAATAGTGGATCGGTCCGGCAGGGCAATTTTTAGAATGGCAGCGGCACCGGCGATTGGCAAAGTAACTGCGGCCACTTCGACCATCGCGCCTTTTCGGCGGTCGATGGCACTACGCAGGACGTAGAAAATCGCAGCCAGCAAAATTCCGCTGGCAACGTATTCCTCGACGGCACTAAAACCGAATGACATAGTGGATCCTGGGCGAGTGAGCTTTGGTGAGTCACCATCCATCGCGAACGCGTGACTACCCCGCGTCACAGCTCGCTGTGGGCGTAATCTCAGCCCGATGCTCGGTTAATAACAACAACCACCGCCACCGCCCGCTACAAAACAGCCAAAAAGCAGCGCATTCCCAAAACGCTTGACTTATACCCACCCGTCACGTTAAGGTAAATCGTTTGATAGCTCTCCGCTCGATTGCTTCAGCACAAGCCGCTCCGCGAAGCGTCTCAGTTCAACGCCCAGTTTATCGCAGCGTTCCGCTACGCAATAGTTGGGATAGATGGCTATTCTTTTTTTTGACGTCGGCGCGTGTGCTATGATCATACGTTCACACATTATCTGGTTCGTGCTCATCGCCTTGGCTGCGGTTCTGGTGTGGGATGCGTCGACGCGCGGCCATCAATCCACCACGAGTTATACTTGTGTTCAGTGCCGAGCCATCAAACACTCGGATAGTTTTTTCCGGTATGAGTACGATCGTATTGAGAAAACAGAATTCTCGCAGTGGTATGCGCAGTCTCATTCTATTCACCGCCATCAATGGGCTTGGTGCGGTACCGTAAAGGTTTTCTACCCGCTGGCGCAGGCACGCGGCTGTGGCAAGAGGCACCCGATTTGGCAGATTAGCCCAGATCAGCAGAGAAAGTTTGTCATGTCAGCAACACCCGAGCAGCTGCAAGGCTTTTACACTCTTCTCAATTCACCAGACCTGGCAATGCAGCAGCAAGCAGTTGAGATGGTCTTTACGAGCGATTCAGTAGACCAGAGGTGATGTTTTACGGCTGCGATAAGATCCAAACCACTAGTAATCATCGTGGGTTTTCGTTCCTCAACCCACGCTACCATTGCATTGGAAATGTTCCTCAGCAGCGACAGCGACCCTTTCGGCTTTTCCCGAGATTGGCGGGGCTTGTATGCTGGCTAACTTGCGTCGATGATACGCTTCTCAAATCATCGGCAAGGTTGAACTCAGCAGGGACAAGGTTACGCGGATGGGACTTGGTACGGGACTAAATCAGAGGGCATTGTCGATATTCCAGCAAGCGATCGCTGACGAATCGTCACTACGCATCCAGTCATTGACCTTAGATTGTGGCGCGACACTGATTGATTTCGGTGTGGCTACGGCGGGCGGACTCGAAGCGGGAGTGCGACTGGCTTCGATTTGCATGGCGGGTCAAGCGGATATCAACATTGTACCGGGCGATCGCGCAGTTTGGTCGGGACCATGGGTTCAAGTATCCACGGAACATCCGATCGAAGCCTGCATGCTGTCTCAGTACGCGGGATGGCCTGTGAAGCAGGGTGATTTTTTTGCAATGGGTTCAGGTTCGATGCGCGTTCGTCGGGGACGTGAACCGTTGCTTGAATCGCTGGGTGCGAAGGATACGAGCGAGATTGCGGTAGGAACGCTTGAATGCGATCAAATACCGACTGGCGATCTGGTTGAGTTCATGGCGGCTGAGTGTTCGGTTGCGCCGTCGGAAGTGTGGTTAGCTGTGGCACCGACGCGAAGTGTCGCCGGCTGTGTTCAAGTAGTCGCACGCAGCGTTGAAACGGCGCTCCATAAGCTGCACGAGCTTGGATTCCCGCTTGAGCAAGTGAACGCTGCCTATGGTATCGCTCCGCTGCCACCTTCTACGCCGAATTTTGCCAAAGGCATCGGTCGGACCAACGACGCGATTCTTTACGGCGCGCATGTTACCTTATGGGTTTCTGGCGAAGATGACCAAATTGCTTCCGTGTGCGAAGGCTTGCCCAGTAGCGCCTCGAAGGATTTCGGGTCGCCTTTTGCAGAGATCTTTAAGCAATATGACTATGATTTTTATAAAGTCGATCCCGGTTTATTCAGTCCAGCGGAAGTGGTGATGGTCAATCAAGCGTCTGGCAACAGTTGGCGGTGTGGCGCGACGCGGCCGGATTTAATTGCCAAGTCGTTTGGAACTGAAAGTATCAGTTCGCCTTCGCGGAAGATCGGTTTTAAGTGAGTTTCGATGGCACGTATTGGAGTTCTGGGTTCGCGCGATAGCTGGTACACTCGCGACTTGATGCGCGCCGCTGCGAAGTTACCGCGGGCGACCGGTTTGCACTGGCTGAACTTCGGCGAGTTGCAAGTTTCCTTGGGCCAACAAAATGTTGTTGGCATACAAACGAATTCGGTCGCGTTGGAAGAGAATGCTGCTTCGGTGCAAACACCCTCACGCATGGAATGCCTACTGGAGCTGGATGCGATTCTCGTTCGCACGATGCCTTTGGGTTCGCTAGAGCAAGTGATCTTTCGGATGGACTGCTTGCAAGCGCTGACCCGGGCGGGTGTCGCGGTGATCAACCCGCCGCGCAGTTTAGAGGTTGCGATCGACAAGTGGCTCACGCAGCACCGACTTCACGCGGCCGACATTCTAACTCCACCGACGATTGTTTGTCAGAGTCGCGAAGCTGCGCTGGCGGCCTTCGAGCAACTGGGCGGAGACGTCTTGATCAAGCCATTGTTCGGTGGCGAAGGTCGCGGAATTCTACGCATTCAAGATAAGGATATGGCCTGGCGCGCTTGTGGAACGCTCCAGCAACTTGGCCAAGTAATGTACGTACAACAGTTTTTGGATCACCTCGGGTACGATATTCGGGTACTTTTTGTAGGCTCAAAAATGTTTAGCATCAAACGAATTGCCTGCCACGGAGCTTGGCGAACCAATTTGTCGCAGGGTAGTCGCGCCGAGCCGCATGTGCTGGACGATCATCAGCGGAACTTTGCTCAGCGATCGGCGATGGCGGTCGGCGGAAGCGTGCTGGGCGTTGACTTGTTGCCGCTGCGGGATGGTAGGCTGATGGTGCTGGAGGTGAATGCGGTTCCCGGCTGGAAGGGGCTCGCGGCGACTTTGAATGTCGATATTGCTCGAGAGGTTCTTGTGCACGCAACGCAGTTAATCGACTCAAGCGAGGTCGATGCGGGAATTGGATATGCGGGATGAAGTCATCTACGGAACACATTGATGCACCTGAAGTCAACGTTGCGGGCCGATTGCGGAGCGCCGCCTTGCGATCGCCTTCGCAAGTTGCTCTGGCGAGCGCGATAGGTCGCTACCGCGCAGGGCAACATCGCGAATACGATCGTATTAGTTTTCAGCAACTGGAAGATCTGACGTCATCAATTGCTGCAGGTTTGCAGCAACATGGACTCGTGGCGGGCATGCGGATCGTTTTATTAGTGCGTTTTGGAGCGGACTTTATTGCGTTGGTGTTTGCGCTGCTAAAGGCTGGGGCGGTGGTCGTGCTGGTGGACCCGGGCATGGGACGCAAAAATCTGGTCAAGTGCCTGGAAGAAAGCGAGCCTGATGGATTCGTGGCGATACCCATGGCGCATTTCGTGCGCATGGCGCTGGGAAGTCGATTTCCCAAAGCGAAATTGAATGTTACCGTTGGTAAGCGATTTGGATTTCTGCCCAAACCGACTTTGGAGCAATTGGTAGGCACTGCTGCCTCTCGCTACATAACACCGCCAGTGAGCCTGGATTCTCCGGCGGCGGTAATCTTTACCACTGGGAGTACTGGGCCGCCGAAGGGAGTTCAGTATACGCATCGGACCTTCAACAGTCAGATCGATCAACTGGTCGAGCGCTATCAAATTGAACCTGGCGGTAAGGATTTGTCGGGCTTTCCGTTGTTCGGTTTGTTCAATGCCGTGATGGGCACGACGACCGTGATTCCGGATATGGACCCCACGCGGCCTGCAGATGTCGATCCACCACGTTTACTTGACGCCATTGATCAATGGCAAATCAATCAAGCCTTCGGTTCGCCGGCGCTGTGGACCACCGTTGGCCGCTATGCTCATCAGTGCCGTCGGAGCGTGCCGAGTTTGAACCGAGTCTTTTCTGCAGGCGCGCCCGTTCCGCCACACGTGCTGGAGTTGGTGCGCAGCGCGATTGCGGAAGATGGCTGTATGTACACACCCTACGGAGCCACCGAAGCGCTGCCGATTGCGTCGATTGAGTCGCGCGAAGTACTCGGCGAGACGGCTGCAAAGTGCCGTCAGGGAGCTGGCACGTGCGTGGGACGAAAATTCTCGGGCATCGAATGGCAAGTAATTGCGATCGACGACGGGCCGCTTGATCGAATTGAAAAAGTGCGGCCGCTTCGCGCGGGCGAAATCGGTGAACTGATGGTAACTGGCAATGTGGTCACGCAGCGATACGTAACGCGAGTCGATCAGAACGCCCTGCACAAGGTACAAGATGGTGATCGAGTTTGGCACCGCATGGGCGACGTCGGGTACTTGGATGATCAAGGCCGATTTTGGTGCTGCGGTCGCAAATCACATCGAGTGCTAACGGCTCGTGGAACGATGTTCACCGAACCTTGTGAAGCGATCTTCAATTCCCATACCGCAGTGCATCGATCGGCGCTGGTGGGTATCGGCGAAGCAGGCAGGCAGCAGCCCGTGATCGTCGCGGAGCCGTGGCCAGAACATCTGCCGAGAAATCCTGCCAAGCGAGCGGAATTGGAATCTCAACTGCGCAGGGTGGGAGAATCGCATGAGTTGACGAAATCGATCGAGCGTGTTTTGATTTATCCCAAGCGCCTACCCACTGATATTCGCCACAACTCCAAGATCTTTCGGGAGCAGATTGCTCCCTGGGCTGCGGAACAGATTCAGTTGCGAGAGAGGTCATGAACTAGATGGACTTATTTGCCCAGGCTGAAGCGGACAACCGTCGCAATAACTTACCGCTCGCCGCACGGATGCGTCCCCGATCGCTGAGCGAGTATGTTGGTCAACAACATTTTTTGGGGCCTGGAAAACTGCTGCGGCGATTGATTGATTCGCGGCGGATGGGCAGCATTCTGCTGTATGGACCGCCTGGAACAGGCAAGACGACATTGGCTTATTTGCTCGCATCGGAAACCGGCGGTCGGCTGCGGCAACTCAGCGCGGTTTCCAGTGGTGTGAAGGAGTTGCGCGAAGCTCTACAGTGGGCGCGGGATGAAATTGCAACGGGTCAGCCTCGGCCATTATTATTCGTCGACGAGATTCATCGCTTCAACCGCTCGCAGCAAGATGCCTTGTTGCCAGATGTTGAAGAAGGGATCGTTTCGCTGGTGGGTGCAACGACCAGCAATCCCTACTTTGCGGTCAACGGGGCACTGCTGAGTCGCAGTCAGATCTTTCATTTGCAACCTCTGTCGGAAGAAGAAATTGTTGCGTTGCTGAAGCGTGCGCTTGCGGATCAAGAACGCGGTCTCGGCAACATTGCAACGGAAATTGAGGGGCAGGCGTTGGAGACGCTGGCGCGGATTAGCGAAGGAGATGCCAGGCGGGCGCTGAGTGCACTGGAAATCGCCGTGCTTTCAACTCCAGAGCGGCCGGTGCGACTGACCATTGAATTGATCAACGAGTCGGTACAGCAGAAAACGATTCAGTACGATGGCACGGGGGATGAGCATTATGACATTTCGAGTGCGTTGATAAAAAGCATTCGTGGAAGCGATCCGGACGCAGCCCTTTATTGGCTGGCGCGGATGTTGGAAGCGGGCGAAGATGTGCGCTTTATTTGCCGGCGTTTGGTAATTTTGGCGAGCGAGGACATTGGCAACGCCGACCCCCAGGCTTTGCCATTAGCGATGGCTGCAACGCAGGCATGCGAGTTTATCGGTTTGCCGGAGTGCCAGTTGACGTTGTCGCAAACGGTCATCTACTTGGCGTGTACGGAAAAAAGCAATTCTGCCACAACGGCGATTTCTAGCGCTCGACGCGAAGTGAGCGAAGGAAAACTGATTCCAGTTCCAGTACACTTACGCGACAAGCATTATGCCGGCGCTGAGAAACTGGGGCATGGCAAAGGATATCAATACGCACACGATGCAGCTTCAGGGGTGGTCGCTCAAGACTATTTGGGGGTAGATCGCCGGTTTTATGAGCCGACTGAGCGAGGTTGGGAGGGGAGCATACGACAGCGATTGGAAACGATTCGCGATCTACTGCGTAGCGCCAGGAGCGAATAAGAGGCTGTTCGCAGGGTTTCGGCGAAAATCTGCCATGAGCGAAGGTGCGCACATGCCCCTTTTCGTTCGTAAAAACGGTCAATTGTTAACGGACTGGACAAAAAAAAGCGAAAACGGGACAAACTTGCGACACTCTACGCAGGTGAGCGTGTTATTAGTTGAGTTGGATACACACTCAGGGAATGACATGATCACCTCTATTAACTCTCCAGAATTTTCCGGACCAATCCTCGTAGTCGAAGATGATCCAATATTGAGCAAGGCCTTACATCAGGCTTTGTCGGATCAAGGTTACGAATGCGAGTCGGTTGAAAGCGGAAAGGACGCTTTGGCGCGTGTGCGCGCGAGACCGTTCCCGGTGATCTTGTTGGACTTGGCGTTGACCGATGAAACGGGGTTGGGAGTGCTGCGTTGTTTGCGAGAAGCGGATGACAACGCGAACATTATTGTCCTAACTCCCTTGGAGTTTCGGCAGGAGCGGCTGGCGGCGCTAAGTCATGGTGCGGACGATTTTGTAATTAAACCCTTTTCCATGGCAGAAGTTCGCGCACGCGTTGATGCTGCCTGGATCAAGTCGCGGACGCGCCAGTCGACGATGCTGGACGTTGGTCCGCTGGCCATGGATTTGGCGAGCCGCAAGGTCATGCGCGGCGAACGCGAGATACAGTTGACTCCGACGGAATTCCGTGTGCTTGAGATACTTATGCGAAATCAGGGCAAAGTGGTCACTCGGCGAATGCTGTGCGAGCACTTATGGGATCCTGATTGGGAAGGTGTCACCAACGTCATCGAGGTTCACATCAATCGGTTGCGTAGCAAGATCAATAATGGCACGGATTCACAAATGATTTTCACAGTTCGCGGCAGCGGCTATACCCTGCGATTTGAATCTGAGGCTACGCCGGCATAGCGCCAGCCGCCTTGGGTTGCCTCGAACTATCTAGGACGAAATCCCGTTTGGGCAACGTTGCACAGCATTTTCTTCAGAAAACTCGCTGCTTTTCGTAACTTGGTGCTCACAGAGCACATCCAGCGGAAGCGATTCACGATGGGACATTCTTGCCCAGAGTGGCTGCACGTTTTTTGCTGGGAGTGGATTGCGGAGAACGTTGCGGCTACATTCTACTTGCGAATCAAAATTTCCTGACAAGTAGAGAGTCGGTCGCGCATGTTGTTAGTTGAAAATCCCGTGCTGCAGCGTGAGCTGTTGACGAATCTGCGAGCCAATAAAGCGTTCATGTTGATGCTCGTCTATGAGCTTGCGTTGGCTGCCGTCTTGCTTTTTACCTATCCTAGTAATCAACGCGTTGATTTGACGAGCGATACTTCGGCAGCTCGACAGTTGGTCGATTTCTTTTTTCTGGGTCAGTATGTTCTCGCTTCGTTGATGGCTCCCACGTTCGCCGCCGGCGCCATTAGCGGTGAAAAGGAACGCAAGACTTATGAGATGTTGTTGGCGAGCCCGCTTGAGCCGTGGGCGATCGTCGTGGGTAAAATGGTTGCGTCGCTGACGCATTTGACGGTGCTCATTGTGGCATCGTTGCCGATCATTATGCTTGCATTGCCGCAGGGAGGGGTGAGTATCTATGAAGTTCTGGCAGCTTATTTGTGGCTGATGATTTCGGTGTTATTGTTCGGTTCGATTGGATTGGCGTGCAGTTGTGCATTTCCGCGGACCGCTTCGTCGCTGGTCGTTTCTTACTTGATCATTTTGCCCCTGGTAATTGTAGGGGCGATCGTTTGGCGTGGGCTGGCAAGCAACGGTGACTTGCGATTGCTCATTGCGACGGTGGTGTTGCCGCCCATCTACTTTGCGATTAGTTGGATGCTGTGCGCGTGGACTGCGCGCCGATTGCTCTATCCGCCAGACGTGGGTAGCGAAGGCAAGGACGTAGTGGACTTGGAAGAAGAGTCCAAAAATGCAATCGGCATGATCATTCAGCGCGATCAGTTTCCAGACCGTTTGTTTGCACCGCCGCGTCGAACATCTTTGATGAAGGACGAGGCCAATCCCGTTTATGACAAAGAAATTCACGCCGAATTGTTCAGCCAAGGAACGCTCATGTTGCGGCTGGTGATTCAGATCAGCATGCTATTAGCTATTCCGCTGATGGCGGCATTTTTGTTTATCGTGCCGCGTCATTGCCCTTGGTACATCTCGTATGTGTTGGTCTTTAATATTTTGGTGGCACCCGTGTTTTCGGCTGGGGCGCTCACTAGCGAGCGCGAGCGGCAAACTTTGGAATTATTACTGACAACCATTTTGCAGCCGTGGCAGATAATGTGGGGCAAGCTCTTGGCGGGCTTTCGCGTTTCCTATGTGCTTACGATGTTCTTGATGTGGCCGATGATTTTGGCTTTCGTTTTGGGCATTCAGATGTACGGCAGCAATTGGTTGTCAGTCGTAACGTTCTTTTTGATCGTGTTTGTAGCGGCGGTTTTCAACTCGGTCAGTGCGCTGTTCTGTTCAGCGATTTGCAAGCGCACCTCAGTCGCAATGTTGATGAGCTATACGGTACTGATTGTGCTTTACTTTTTGCCCGTCGCGGCCTGGTACATAGGCACGAGTGTATCGGGTAACACGGCAACTATTGAATTTCTGAAACTCGTTGGCGTTACGAGTCCAATGATGGCTGCGTTTTGGGTTCCGCTGGACGCGAACATCCTCGTTTCACAAGATCCTGGTGCGACGAGCGGCGAATGGGGGCTGGTACTGCTGTATTTTGGATGCACGCTGTTGATGATTGCCATCATGTTTGCAGTCGTTGCCACACTGCTGCGCAATCGCTGGGGCATGACCGGACGTTAGGCTTTTCGTTGAAAAAAATGGGTAAAAACATGGTGATCTTGCTCCGCATATCGGTTGGCTTGTTGCTCATCGCCAACTTATCACCGCGATCCGATGCGCAGGATTCAAACTCGAAACTAGAATGCGTGTCGCTCGAATCGCTGAAATGGTTAACGGGTGACTGGCGTAGTGAGGTGGATGGGCGATTGACTGAAGAAACTTGGATGGCGCCCAAAGGCGGCATGATGCTCGGCCTCAATCGCTCGGTTTTGGCCACGGGAAAAGCTTCTTTTGAATACATGCGGATTGTCGAGACAGGTGGCACGCTAGTCTACCTGGCCAGTCCTAGTGGGAAGGAACCGACGGCCTTTGCGCTCAAGAAGTGCGACGCAAACGAAGTCGTCTTTGAGAATCCGAAGCATGATTTCCCGCAACGCATTGTATATCGACTTGCCGGAGCGCAGTTAATTGCCAGGATCGAGGGAACGGTAAATGGCAAACTGAAATCGATGGATTGGAAGTGGGATAGGGCTGAAATCAAAGTTGCGCTGACGAAGGCGCCTGGAGTGAATCAGATGTTGCACGGACTGAGAACGGTTATTTACAAGGTCAAAGAACTGCCGAAAGCCAAACAGTGGTATGCAGATGTGCTCGGGTTTGCACCGTACTTTGACGAACCCTTTTATGTGGGCTTTAATGTGGGCGGCTTCGAACTGGGGTTGGATCCGGATGTTCAAGCGTCGACGCTTGGAAGCAATGTTGCGGCGTATTGGGGAGTTGACAACTGCCGAAGTGCCTACGCGCGGCTCCTCGAGAAAGGCGCAACCAAACATGCCGAACCGCAAGAGGTGGGAGGGGGAATCGTGGTTGCTACGGTTCTCGATCCGTTTGGGAATGTGTTGGGTGTGATCGAGAACCCTCACTTCAAACCAGCTGAAAGCCAGTAGCGACCGGGCATTGTGAATTTTTTCTACGTGGCCGAGTTGCTCCGCAACTCGGTGCCTTTGTCTGATTATCGGACTTCTATTTCGTGAGCCTAGTCGAGTCGCGGAGCGACTCGTCCCCATCCAATCCCCCCCGCGGGATCAACTTGCCGAGCGAGACCGGATCCATTGGTGATTCAGGCGGATCAGCGACTCCAATCACTTCAATTCGAAGGTGGCGACGAGCGGAAAGTGGTCGCTGGTGTCGAGTTCGTCAAGCGACATCGTCAAGCGATTGTCCCAATGCTCTTGACCATCCGGCTTGCCGCGGACGACCAGATCACTGCGTATTTCAATCTGCTTGAACACCCAATCTGTGCCAGGACCATCATCAATCAGGCTTTGGCTAACTAGTATTCGATCGAAGGCTCGCGGCAGTATTAAATGCGTTTTGCGCTGAGCTGCGGGAGCGTATACGAGCAAATCGACCAGCGGTGGCCTTACATGGCCGGTTCCGTTAGCTGTTGGACTGCCAGTTCCGGCGAGTTCCAGCATATCGCCGGTGTTATCCCCGACGGGGTGCTCGGAATTGAAATCACCCAGCAAAATAACATCTTCACCTTTGTCAATTTGCGGCTCGAGCCAATTGCGTGCCAGGCGCGCTTGACGAATTCGAAAATCCTCGGCTTCTGCGGTAGCGCGCAGGTGAACCGTCATCACGGTCAGACGGCTGGCAATGGACTTCCAACTGAATTCGCCAACCAAGTGCTTTGAAATATTGTAATAGTGGTTACTGTCAAACATCTCGCGGCTCTGTTCGTGCCGACGATACTGAGTCAGGCCACTGCGAAACAGCAATCCCACATCCTGTTCCGTGAAGCGATCGGATCCAGGAATGAAAGCGTAACGGTAGTTCAAGTGGTGTTTCTGCCGCAATTCAGCGGCAATCGCCGTCAGAGTTTGATCACCTTCAATTTCTTGCAGGGCGATGATATCTGCGCCCATGGCAGCCAGGGCTGAGGCAACACCGGTCAGCTTGGTGCGCCAAAACGCTTGGGTTGGGGCAGATTGCTCTTTCGAAAGGTCGCTGCGATTGTCCGAAAGGTCATCATCGTACATCCACTCGACATTCCAGGTGGCCACGACCAGTTGCGAGGGTGGTTCATCTTGTGCCCAGGTGGATCGAGCTGCGAACGGTGTGAAGATGGCTGCGAATAATAGAGTCGTGATAGGGAGGTGTTTAATTGAGAATTGCATTGTGTCCCGGTGAAATTAGAGTTCGCGTCGTACATGCGAAGAAACCATGGGTAACAAGTTCCGTGCCGCTCAGCCGAAAATCGCTCGCAATACGGAAATCTCGCTCATGGATTACATCTTAGCTTTTCCAGCAAGCCGAGATCAATCAATGATTGAAAATGGGTCTCGATGTCACGGGCTAGGTTCGGACTATCGAAAAGTACACCCGCCTCAATGTTGCCGGACGGAGGCTGAGCAATGATTTGCGATGCTTTTGGATGAGATACGAGGCCCCAAGCTTAATTTCGACTGATCTTGAGAATCAAAATCGGCTATATTTAGGCACTCCTCGCTGAACACCACCATTGGGTTCCCAGGCTCCGCCTGGGCACCCAATGAATTGCACGCTCTGCCTGCCGAATTGTGGTTTGATCGACGTCTTCCGGAGGCAGAGCCTCCAAGACAGCTCGTTCCCAGGCAGGAGCCTGGGAACGAGCGTGTTCGAGGTGGCGTTCGGCGAGGAGTGTCTATATTTACACCTTTTGACCAACTGCACCTTGTCAACTACTGAGCACTGATGCGATCACTGGGCCAAATCGACGGACGCAAGCCAACTGAGCAATTTGTGGCTTTTCTCCTTACGCAAAAAATTAAGACGCACATTGAGGGAATCGAAGGGCGACCGGATAGCTGGGAAGTCTGGGTTCGCAATGAAGATCAATTGCCCGAGGCAACCAAGCACTTGCACGCCTTCAAGCAAGATCCCGCGGACAGCCGCTACGAATCCGCGATGAAGGAAGCCACGCGCCTGTTGGAAACGGAGCAGAAAGCGAAGCAAGCAGCGGCGCGCAACATTCGTCGCATGGACACGTCCGGAACTCCGCGAATGAATCGCGGGCCGATTCCGCCCTTGACATTGACGCTGACTATTTTGGCGGTAGTCGTCTCATTGCTGAGCGAACTTACGAGACCCAGCCCGAACAACAAATGGGGCGAGGCGGTAGTCAACGAGCTTAGTTTTGTTGAGCCAGCGAAGTGGAAAGAAAGCAACGATCCCGCGGCCAGTTTAAAACGCGGCGAGATCTGGCGTGTGGTGACCCCCATTTTTATGCATCGCGACATGCTCCACTTGGCTTTCAATTTGTTCTTATTGGTGTCTCTCGGACGCTTGACCGAGCGGATTCAGGGGACACCAAAATTCGCGGTTTTCGTCTTGATGCTGGCTGTCTTTCCGAATCTGTTACAGGGATTGTCGCCGCAGTGGCTGGGAGGCTGGCCGAATTTCGTGGGGATTTCTGGCGTGGTTTACGGATTGTTTGGCTATATTTGGATTCGGTCGTCACTTCATCCTGAAATGGGAATTATGATCCCCATGCCGATGGTCGCGATCTTTATTGGCCTGATTGTGCTAGGTTTTGCGGCAAGCATGTCGGAGGCTGGACGGGGTTGGAATTTGGCAAACCTTTGTCATTTAGGTGGCTTGTTGGTTGGCATAGCGGTGGCCTATGCCTCGGAAAAAAAGTAGCGATTGAAACGTGAAGAATACTCGGTGTGATCAGGTGCAGTGCGTTGTTATTACGATCGATGGCCCCGCTGGTGCTGGCAAAAGCACCGTGGCAGGCAAGCTTGCGAAGTCGTTGGGATTTGACTTCTTGGACACCGGTGCACTTTATCGTTGTGTGACTTTGGCCTGCTTGCGAGAGAACGTAAGGCTCAGCGACGAGGCTGCGGTTCTACAAGTCGCGGAGCGGTTGGTGATTCAGCTTGACGGTTCGCGGGTGTTGATGAATGGCGAAAATGTTTCCGAGCAGATTCGCGAGCCCGAGATCGCGAAGAACATTTCTGCGATCGCCGACAATCAAGCGGTGCGCGCGTTGTTGACCTCGATTCAGCGCAAGTGCGCAGCGGGTCGTTGCATGGTAACGGAAGGTCGGGACCAAGGAACCGTGGTATTCCCTGAATCGCAATGTAAGATTTATTTAGTGGCTAGTCCTGAAGAACGTGCGAAGCGCCGCATGAGGGAATTAGCTGAGAAGCAGATCGACGTCAGCTATGAAGAAATTCTTGAGTTGCAAGAGCGACGCGACGCGGGCGATGCATCGCGACCTGTTGGTGCGCTGCGCAAGGCGGACGATGCAATTGAAGTAAGTACCGATGGCTTGACGTTTGACGAAGTCGTACAGCAACTACGGCAGATCGTCGCCGAGCGGCTTGGCCCTGCAACGCTTGCTGGACTACATGGAAGGTCCCGCGAAACCAATCGAGTAAAGCCCTTAGAATGACAGGTTTCGGGGGAAAGGTCGGTGGCGTTGCACAATCCTGGCTGCAGAGTCTCTTCTATCGCTTTGTCAGGAATTCGGCGCGGATCGCTGCAGTTATGTTGTTCGATGTCCGTTGCATTGGCCGATCCAATATGGAATTTGAGGGTGGTGCGTTGGTATTGAGCACACATCAAAGCCACTTCGACCCCGTCTTAATTGGACTGTCCTTCAATGGCCGTATGAATTATTTGGCGCGGCGCTCGTTGTTTAATAATCGCTTGCTAGGAGCGGTGATTTATCTGTTGGATGCGATTGAATTGGATCGTGATCGCAGCGGGATCGCGGGGTTGAAGGAGACGCTGAAACGCCTCAAGGGTGGCAAGAAAGTCCTAGTCTTTCCTGAGGGCACGCGTTCAAGTGATGGTAAGATCGCACCGCTGAAGCCGGGTTTCTTGGCAGTCGCGCGGCGCAGCAAAGTTCCGCTAGTGCCTATGGCGATCACAGGTGCTTATGAGGCGCTGCCGCGGAATTCGAGGATCCCCCGACGTTTTCCAATTCACTTGGCCATCGGACAAATAATCGAAGCGGATATGGTTGCGCGTCTGAGTGATGAAGAAGTGCTAAAGGTGCTTAGCGATCGCATGCATGACTGTTTTCGGCAAGCGAATGCACTGCGAAACTAGTTGGACAGCGCCACTTCGGAACGAAATCCTTTGGTTTGTTGGGTTAATCAGCCGGAACGCGTTAGCGTCCGGTTTCTTAATCTTTCCCAGGAAAAACCGGACGCTAACGAGTGCGTCCCGCTTAGGAATCAAATGAAAACACTGATTTACAAGTGTTTTATCAGCCGGAAGGCGTTAGCCGAGCCCTTTCAAGCCAGCATTACGTCCTACTTTCGTCGAGAATTCGTTGCGTAGCAACATGGTTTCCGCGGTTGCCGCTTATTTTTGGTGG
>JANLQO010000331.1:0-5680 GCA_031367855.1 Planctomycetia bacterium
CACTCGAGCAAGAAACTGATCGCGGCCGCGGATAAGAAACCGCTTAGAATCTTCACGCATGTCTCAGAGAACGACAACCGCGCCAAAGACGCTGAAGAGACTTATCACAATTGGGTTATGGCGAACGAGCGAACCGCCGAAGCTTTGAAGGCCAAAGGCTATGATTACCGCTTCATTTACAGTCGCGCTACCCGCCACTGTGACGGTAAAGTCTTTGAGCAAACACTGGCTGATACACTGGTTTGGATGTGGCGCGGTTATCACGCTGAGTAATGCGCAAACGAAGCGAATTGCGTTATAATCGACGCGTCAGTTGCATGGGTAAATTGGCCGGTTCGGTCAGGGGCAAGCCCTTTTCAAACAAAGCCTAGAATTGATCGACGAATTCGCGATGTGGATTCAAAAACAGTTTTCTCTATCCGAGAGGCCACGCGGCTTTCACTTGATTACGCACGAGATACTCGAACGCATACCAGAAATCGGGCAGTTGCGCGTCGGCTTGGTGCATTTGTTCATCCAGCATACTTCCGCGAGTCTGACGATCAATGAGAATGCCGATCCCGATGTTCGAACGGATATGGAAACGGTTTTCAATCACTTGGTGCCGGAGAGGGGTTTGCCGTTAGTACATACCATTGAAGGCCTTGACGACATGCCTGCGCATGTGAAGTCATCATTGCTGGGCGCATCGGTGAGCATACCGATTGCGTTGGGAAAATTGGCGCTCGGGACGTGGCAAGGCATATATCTTTGCGAACATCGCAATCATGGCGGGCCGCGCCGCGTGGTCGCCACTATAGCTGGTGAGTAACCCAAGTGCCGCAGATCGCAGCTTTGTAGGAACCGATGATTTTGACAGAAACTCGACCGGAAACACTTGAACGCGAAGGTCCAGCGGGCCTGGTTATTGGCTGGAGTGATGGAACGCGTCGGCGCTACACAGCTGCCGCGCTTCGAACCGCTTGCCCGTGTGCGACGTGCAGAGAAAAGAAATCCGCCGAGGCGAGCAAGCCTCCGGCTGGAAGCAAGATTAAGAGCGCTTTGTTGCCTGTTTTGTCCGTGCAAGAAGCGAGGCCGACCACTATTGAGCATATGCGGCCCGTTGGCAACTATGCTTATAATATCGGGTTCTCCGACGGTCACGATTCAGGGATATTCACGTTTGATTACCTGCTGGAGTTGGGCGTGTCGATCGAGGCATAAATGATTGTGACGTGGAGCGAAGAGTGAAAGAGAAGAAAGGAAGACGCGTACTCAAGCCGGCTATGGTAGTGGGTTGGCGCGAATGGTTACGTCTGCCGGATCTTTGCGCGACGCGAATTAAAGTCAAAGTTGACACCGGCGCACGTTCAAGCTGCCTACACGCTTTCAACGTTGAAGTCATTCAAGAGAATGGCCAGCAGATCGTCTATTTCGACATTCATCCGATTCAGAATTCGATCAACAAGACTGTTCGCGTTTCTTCGCCGCTCGTTGAGTACCGAACTATCCGTTCCTCGTCGGGCCACGAAGAACTTCGCCCGGTGATTCGCACCCATGCGAGTTTCGGTGAAACGACTTGGCCCATCGAAATCACCTTGACCAACCGTGATCAGATGGGATTTCGCATGTTGCTTGGTCGACGCGCCATGGCTCATCGCTTCATCGTCGATCCAGCGAAATCGTTTGTCCATTCGCGACTTTGAAACGGCCTCGCAGGATCCGCTTTAATTGGGTGGCGCAAATGACCAACCTTTTGGAAACTGATCCGTGGCGTGTTGACGTTTGGCTTCGGATTGAGGATTCATGAATTCGCGAGGGCGTCCACCGACCACTTCGGGGCCAATATCATTCAGGGTGTAAGGATCATGCACGACAGCTCGCGCCTTTTGACGATCCGATGTCCCCTGCCCCCACGCCTGCCCCCAACCCGGTCGACTTGCGCAGCCGGAAAGCGAAACCATGATGGCCAAACCTGCCAAAATTCGTGACATTCGGAGTCCTTTCCGGGCGCCCTGCCCGCATCAATAAAAGTGGAGACAAATTTGTCGACCACTTACTTTCAAGAATAGTAGGAAGGGCAAGCATCCATCGCTAGCCCGTTTGCCTGGCGGCACGACTACCATTGCAATGCTATCATCGACTGTTTGCAAATCGTTCGCAGTCTTAAAGTCGCAGTGCAGAGAAAATGCAGCGGTCGGCAGCCTACAGATTCGAATAAAGCGGATTTGCGTTTTCCGAAGTTTGGAAATCACTGAACCTGGAGCAAAAAAGTACTGTCCAAGTTGCTGAGTAATTTGTCGACTTAATCGCCAATTTCGTCAAGTTTCACTGTAAAAATGTGAACTATCGGCAAATGCGGTCAAAAAGGCAATGCTAGCCACTGTTCCAAGATTGGATCGTACTATAATTGAAATATTACCCAGCAATTTGCCTCCTGTTGCATGGAGACCTCAATCTACGGTGCACGAACACAACCGATTACAAAGCGTTGCGGCAGAAGGGTGTGTATTAGCGAGATTAATCGCGCCCAACGACACCTTCACCGAAAACCCACTCGACGAACTCACTGGTCTTGCCGAATCCGCTGGCACTCACGTGGTAGCTGGAGTTCTTCAACGACGCGAGAAACCCGATCCCAAAACGTATCTCGGCAAAGGCAAGATCGAGGAACTTCGCAGCTTGGTCGAAATGCACTCAGCAGACGTGGTGATTTTTGATAACGACCTCTCGCCGGGACAGACTCGGAACATCGAAAAAGAGGTCGGCACGAAAGTCATCGATCGCACCGAGTTGATCTTGGATATCTTTGCTTCCAACGCGCGAACTCATGAAGCGCGGTTGGCGGTTGAGCTCGCGCAGCTGGAGTACTCGCTGCCACGGCTGAAGCGCATGTGGACTCACTTGTCGCGGCAGAGCATGGGCGTTGGTATGCGCGGCCCCGGTGAAAAACAACTGGAAGTCGACCGCCGGTTGGCGCTGCGGCGAATCCATGAATTGAAAATGGATTTGCAAAAGGTCGAACGTCGCAAAGAACGCGAAGTCGCTGGACGTCGCGATTACTTGAAGGTCTCGCTGGTTGGCTACACCAACTCTGGCAAGAGCACCTTGATGAACACCTTGACAGCGGCCGATGTGGAAGCGGTGGATAAGCTGTTCGCGACACTCGATACGCGAACTCGACGCTGGAATCTGCCGAGTTGGGGCCCAGTGCTGCTGAGTGATACAGTAGGATTCATTCGCGATTTACCTCACCATTTGGTTGCCAGCTTCCGCGCTACGTTGGAGGAGAGTCGCCAAGCCGATTTACTGTTACACATTTGCGACGCCAGCAATCCGTCCGTGCTTGACCAAATTTCTGCGGTGTACAAAGTGCTTCACGATTTGGAGATTGACGAAAAGCAAGCTGTGTTGGTAGTCAATAAAATTGACGCACCCGGCGCAGAAGAACGTCTGCAAGTTGTTCAAAACCGCTATCCTCATGCGCTTGCCATCAGTGCCAAATCCGGCAAAGGACTGGCCGAACTCACTGCGCATGTCAGTTCCATGTTGAGCGAAGATTTCGTAACGGTCAGCCTTAAGTTGCCGCTATCGGATGGTCGCACTCAAGCTTGGCTGACGAAAGTGGGCGATGTGTTAAGTAAGCAGTACAACGATGATCACTTGGAGGTTCATGTGCGTCTACCCGCGCGACACGCAGGCCGCTTGGCTCGGGAAGGGCATGAATTGGAGGTGCTTCACGGTACGCTGCCCAAAAGTAAGCCCGAACATGCCTGGCAAGAACGACTGCCCACTGCAGGCAAAGTCTTCAACGGTGGCATTGAGCGCGCCTTAGAATTGCCTGACGAAGACGTTGCCTAGTCCGCGGTAACGCCAGGATAGGTTGCGCGGCGCCACTTTGTGAGCCAACTGGTTGAGGCCCCTCGGCTTATTGGCCGGCCATCACTAATTGGCGCAGGCGGCCAAAACCTTCATCCCAGCGACCGTGCGGACGCGGGGCGTAGTTGCGGATGTCGCTAGCGGAACGCACGAGGCGACGGGCTTCGTCGATCGACCCGAACTGACCCGAGCCGATGGCTTGCATGAGCACATTGCCAAGCGCGGTGGCTTCGACTGGACCAGCTACCACTTCGCGTTGACAAGCGTCGGCCGCGAATTGACACAGCATTCGGTTTTGCACACCACCGCCTACCATGTGGATTGTGTTAAGTCGCTGGCCGACAAGTTGTTCGAGATAATCTAGTACCAAACGATATTTGAGCGCCAAGCTCTCGAGCGCGCAACGAACAATTGCTCCTTCTGTCTCCGGCAATGCTTGTCCAGAGCGGCGGCAGTAATCGCGAATCGCGGTCGGCATATCTGGCGGTGCAGCAAAGGCAGGATCGTCGGGGTCGATAATCGACACCATGCTAGGCGCTTGCTCAGCCAACTGAATCAACCGATCCCAGCTCCAATCGTGTCCTTCCCGCTTCCATTGAGCCCTACATTGCTGGACGACCCACAAGCCGCAGATGTTTTTTAGCAGCCGGACGCTGCCTTGAACTCCCCCTTCGTTAGTAAAGTTGAACAGCTTGCAGCTATCGTTGATCACGGGCCTAGCGACTTCGACACCCATGAGCGACCAGGTGCCACAACTGATATAGCACCAATCGGGTTGCGACTGAGCGAACGACTTGGCGGGTACTGCGAGCACTGCTGAACCGGTGTCGTGCGTAGCCGGAACGATGACATCGACGTCCCGTGAAAGTTGTGTGCGCTGCGCGACCGTGGCACTCACCTGGCCAAGTACAATCCCTGGTTGCACCGGAGTTGAAAAAATGTGCCTAGGCAGTTCCAAGGCATCGAGCACCGTGCGGCTCCAGTCGCCCGATTCAGCATGTAGCAATTGCGTCGTAGATGCGTTCGTGTATTCGTTACACTTCTCGCCGCTCAATTGCCAGTGAAAATAATCTGGCACCATGAGGAACCGTTCTGCAATATCGAGAATCGGCGAATTCTCCAAACGCATCGACAGCAGTTGGTAGGCAGTGTTGATCTCCATGAACTGCAAGCCGGTCTCTTCAAAGATCTCATTGCGACCCAGCCGAGAGTAGGCAGCGTCCAGCATCCCGTGAGTACGTGTATCGCGGTAATGAAAACAGGGCCCAACTACGTCATCGTTCCGATCGAGCAACACGTAGTCGACGCCCCAAGTGTCGACCCCTACACTTCGGACGCAAGATCCGTATTTTGCCGCAGCTGCGTTCAGTCCGTTCTGCACCTCATCCCATAATCCCAGGAGATTCCAGACAAGTCGTTTACCCTGATGTACGCCTCCGTTGGCAAAACGGTGCAGCACATCCAATTGCACTCCTTGATCCGTAATAAAGCCCGCAAGCACGCGACCGCCCGATGCTCCAAGATCAACGGCTAAATGCACCGGAGGCTGGTTAGTGGACATGGTTTTCCTTGAGAATATAGTCTGCTAGCGGGAGTTTGATGGCTAGGCTTGGTATCAAAAGGGGCTGACCTTCTTCGGGCAGGTTCTATTGTCAAGGATTTTGCATGCCCTCCAAAGGGTCAGACCCCTTTTGAGACAAAGCCCAGTATTTCGAGCGATATTCTAAGAGACTCTTGCACCGTGTTCTAGTGCTTGCATCCTGGCGCCGTGGAAACTGCTCCCCCGTTCCGTTTTTGGGCTAATTCGGTTACCGTACCAGCA
>JANLQO010000335.1:0-29103 GCA_031367855.1 Planctomycetia bacterium
CTTCGGCTGCAGTCGCTTCAAATGACGAGCCTTCCGCCAAGCGTACGTTGATGACCAACTCCGGTCGTGCCGACTGCGGGAAGAACTGTTGCTGAACGGTTGTAAAGCCGAAGAGTGCAATTCCGAACGCGAGCGCTGTTGTCGCCACAATGCTTTTCGGATGATCGACACAAAATGTTACCGCCCGGCGCAGCCATTGATGAAAGCGGCTGTTATAGGCCTGCCCCGAATTCCCGTGCGCATGCCCGTCAGGCAACAATCGAACTCCCAGAAACGGCGTAAACGTTACCGCCACCAACCAGGATGCAATCAGTGAGATTCCGACAACCCAGAAAATGCCACCTGCATACTCGCCCGCCGCCGAATTATTGAATCCAACGGGTAAAAAACCAGCCACCGTGATCATCGTGCCCGATAGCATCGGAAACGCCGTCGACCGCCATGCAAACGTCGCTGCTGCAACGCGATCCCACCCCTGTGCCATCTTCACCGCCATCATCTCAACCGCAATGATTGCATCGTCCACCAACAGACCCAATGAAAGAATCAAAGCACCTAAACTGATCCGATCCAAATTCATGCCGATCAAATTCATGACAATCAACGATATCGCCAACACTAACGGAACGCTCAGCGCGACCACAATTCCTGTGCGCCAACCGAGACTGATGAAGCTGACAACCAGTACGATCACCAAAGCTTCTGCGAAGGAGCGCAAGAACTCGCCGACGGATTCTTCAACTACATGCGGCTGGAACGCAACGGTCTCAACCATGGAACCGAGTGGCAAGCTCGCCTTAACTTCCTTCATGGCGTCGTCGAGTTCCGATCCCAGCTGCAAGACATTGCAATTTGCTTTGATTCCCACTGCCAACGCGACACTCGGTTTACCATTGTGTCGAATCGTAAACGACTTGGGGTCAACGAAGCCGCGTTTTACTTCGGCAATGTCGCCCAACCGCACGAGTTCACCTGCCGATTCAATCGGTGCCTCACGAATTGTCTCCAACGCATCAAAGGCACCTTCGACTCGAACGAATACTCGATCGGTGGGAGTATCAATCATCCCCGCCGGCGAGACTACGTTCTGTCTCTGGAGCGAATCGAAAATTTGTTGCGGCCGAATACCTAACGTTGCCAAACGTTGATGTGAGAATTCGACATACACCTTCTCCGCTTGCTCACCGTATAACAGTACTTTGCCCACATCTTTGATACGCAATAAGCGATCGCGCGCGGATTCGGCAATATGCTTCAGCTCAGTTGGCGTGTAGTCCGCGCCGCTGAACGCATAGATGGCTGAGAAAACGTCCCCGTATTCGTCATTGACAAAAGGCCCGACGACTCCGTTCGGCAATGTGCCTTGAACATCACTCAGTTTCTTGCGCAGTTGATACCAAAGTTCATCCATGTCTCCGCGTGGAGTGGTGTCTTTGAATTGAACCAGCATGACCACATTGCCAGCAGTTGTGTACGTCCTCAAAAAGTCGAGGTACTCCAACTCCTGCAGCTTTTCCTCCAACCTATCAGCCACCTGCCTCTGCATTTCTTCGCTGGTCGCACCCGGCCACTGGGCGGTTACCAGCCCGGTCTTGATCGTAAAGGAAGGATCTTCCGCCCGACCCAAACGCCGATAGGCATCCATGCCAGCAATGGCACTGGCAATCATTAAGAAAGTGACGAACGCCGGGTGTTTGACCGACCACTCCGACAAATTGATACCGCTCACTTCAGCTCTTCCCATTTTCGAATCGTCACACCCGAGTCCAATCTGTGTACGCCAGCTGAAACAATACGGTCGCCCTCATTCAAATCTCCACGCACAATGACTTCATTCTGACCATAGCTAACCACCTCCACTGGTACAGCGCCGATCTGCCCTTCATCATTCAGTACTTTCCAAACGATGGGTGACTGGCTGGATACACCGCCAACCCCTACAAGCGCCTCACTGCGACCCGCAATGGCACTGGGCGGCACCGTAATTCCATCAAAGCTATTTGGATTGTTCAAATGCAATGTGGCCGACATTCCGAGTTGCAGCTCACGGGGCGCGTCGAGAATCGTAAAGCGAGCTTCGTAAGTGCGTGTGATCGGGTCGGCGGTCGGTGACAGCTCACGCAACTTGGTTTGAGTGGATACGCCCGGCTGAGACCAATAGGTGATATGTGCGGCGGACTCAGCCAAGCCTTCAATCAATCGTTCGGGCACGCCAATCGCTACTTCCAATTCATCGCCTTGAGTCAGTTTGACCACACTGCGCCCTTCAGCGACCACCTGACCACGCTCTGCCATTATCGAGGTAACGACACCGTCAGCAGGCGCTTGGAGAATGGTGTACTTCAATCGATTGCGCGCCAGTTCGAGCGATCTTGCGGCAGCCGTCCGACGCGCGACCGCAACTTCGCTCCTCGCCAACGCCTGATCGTACTCGTCCTCGCTGACCGAGCGACTCGCCTTCAGTGTTCGCATACGCGCTTCGTCAGCCACAGATTGTTTGTAGGTTGCCTCGGCGCTGGCTAGTTCTGCAGCGGCTGACTCGAGTTCCAATTCATAGTCGTCCAACTCCAACTTAAATAGCGCGTCGCCGGCCACAACCCTCGAACCAACATCGACCAATCGAACCGCGATTTTACCACTGACCCGGAACGCCAAATCGGTTTCGTATCTCGCTTGTACGACGCCAGTCATCGTCCGCTCTGTGTCATGGTGCAATGACCGGATCGTATACAGCCTGGCCGGAACCGAGTGGGCGGACTCTACCGATTGAACGAGGGGATCGAGCGCCACCCTTCCACGGACGAGCCAAGCCATGCCGCCCAACAACCCCAGTGTGGCGAGCAGTAAAATAGCCCGTGTAACAATTTTTCTTAGTGGACTCCCCACGATTTCGACCTTTTCTATCCGCGACGTCGTTTTGTGACGCCTCGTCACTTGGATGGCAAATTTTTTTAATAGCTTGACCCTATGAGCATGTTAAGGCGAGCGTCAAGTTCCGCAAAAACACTTTCGCTTTCCTCAAACGTCATGTATGGCTGCCAATTGAACCCATTGAGCATGCTGCAACCGTGACTTCTCACAGCCCGCCAAGCATCATTGATTCCCAATTCATGTAATCCTGGGCGATCAAAGGTCAGCACATGACTGCCAAACGTGATCGACCAAAATCCAAAAACCAGCTCCTCGGCAGTCAGTTTTGTAGGCAGCTTCAGATCACCCACAGCGATCGCATCCCGCACAATCATGGTCACTGAACCCATGCATTGCATTTCGAAGTGGCGGATCAATTCCTGTCGTTTTGGCTTGGCTTTTCCGCGAATTGTCGAATTTGATACGAACTGCTCGATCGCGAAATGCTCGCTGTGCTTCCGCACGTAATGTTCGCTGGCAAGTCCAATCGCCATCATTCGCTCGCGCGATTTCTGGCTGACCATGGCGGCAACTCCAAACAGCTGCAAGCGAACTTGCATGGCTTGGCAAACCAACGCCAAAACGATTTCTTCCTTGTTCGGAAAATGGTTATAGAGCGTCCCTTTAGCCGTCCCCAATTCAACCGCCAACTTGTCCATACTGAGGGCTTCATAGCCGTCATCCAGCAGGATTCGGCGGGCGATGTGCAGAATAGCTGCTTCCCGTTGGTGAATTTCGTGCTGCTTGCGGCTAATTCTCGTCATATCCGGATTATGACGCGCCGTCAACTTTTGTCAAGCGGGAGCGGACATTTTCACACTGAGTTGACCTTAAGGACGATGCTTTGAAGCAGACTTGTCGATAGGAACGTCGAGTCTACTGGTTTGCGCCTCGATTAACGCGTCCAGTAGGCTTGGAAAGTCAATTACTAACGTGGGGATCGCAATCTACCGCAGGACTGCAAGCTGTATCCTTAGTGGCAATACCAACTACACCTATGCTTAGTGAGGCGTATTGGAGTTGGGACGCATTATCGCGAAGCAAACTCACTCACTCCGGTTCACTGGCCTTTCCCAATTGCATCCGGATTCGCGGATGCAATTGGGAAAGCCAGTGGCACACAAAAACCAATATAGCGCAACATCAAAACTACTAGCGGAGGTCATCCTCGACACACTGCCCGCGTCAGGAAGAGCAACTTGTCTTTTGTCACCGTCAAGATCGCGAGCAGGATTCAGAGCTGACCCATCGACTAATCTTTGACTCGCTCGTAAATCAGAAACGCGTCAGGAGCATTTTGGTCATCTTCCGCGAAGATTCCACGAAGCTGTTCATACCATTTTCCGTTGTAGACTTTGTAGATCGATGTCCATTCGTAAGGCGTGCCGATCCGCAGGGTGAAGAAATTGAGACCGTAATGACGGTCAAGCTTCATGTCAGATTTACGAGAACTCAACAATTCACCCTGGGCGCTGTAATTCTCAAGAACTTCGTTGCCTTTCGTGATGCGCTTGATTCGGTAAGTGCCATCTCCGCGAGGCGCTTTCCAAACGCCGACAAGCTTCGACCATTCCGCCAATTGCTGCATTTCGACGGCCCTGTCCGGGCGGCCAAGGTGGTTCAACAAGTGGGCATACGTATCGAGGAGGTGAGTTTCTTCGGGTGCGCTCTCGACGGCTTTTTGCGTGAAACTGTCGGCAACTTGAAGAACATCGGACTGGACCTTGCGCCCCGACTCGAGCACTAGCACGACGTTTCTCCACACAATGTTATTGACCTCTGTGGGCGATTGTCCACTGAGCAGCGATTCCAATTTCGCGGCGGCGCTGCCGCTGCTCTTGTAAATGAGATTCCTGACTTCACTCTCGAGAACATTTCGGACGAACGCTTCGGCGCGCTGTTTGGCCGTTTCGGAAATGGCCTCATCGCGGGCTTTGGCGGCGATCGAGAGGGCTTCCTCAAACCGGCCCTTGTACGTCAAGTCCATCAATTCCCTCGATATTCGCGCAATCTTCTCGCCCTCCTCGTACTCGGCAACGAAAGCCTCTCGATTCCAGTCTCCTTTGAAGACGCTGGTCAGCGCTTTGTCAACACTCATTGGATGCCCAATCCACTCGATGAATCCGTCCTTGCCGACGTTGAAAGTGCAAGGGATGCCGGTTTGGCCAGCGGCCTTCATGTAGTTATCGTGATTCGATCGATCGGGGTCGGTGGTCAGGCAGTAGGCACTGGTCAGCTCGCCGTACGTCTTCGGTTCTTTGTCCTTTTTCCCCGGTGCCGGTCGCTTGAGAAACTCTTCAACGATTTCGAGCTTTTCGTCGCTGATACTGACCACTTGGAAATCCTGATCGGCGAATTTTTCTTGCAGCTCGATGATGTGTGGCATGGCGGCGATGCAGGGCCCACACCAAGTCGCCCAGAATTCCACCATGAATACTTTGCCTGGCACGAACTCGGTGACTCTATCGAATTTGCCTTTGCCGTTCTGAACCCAATGCTCGATGTCTAATGCTGGAGCCCGCGAGCCGATGGCAAGCGTTGGTGCCGGTGGAGTGGATTGGTTCGAGTCACTGGTCTTCGGTTTGCGACCTTCGGGTACGAGAGTCGAATCAAATGCAGGTCCGTCTGCGAGCTTGACGTTATGGAACTTTTCCATCGGCAGTACGGTTGGAGAGTATGGCGATTCGCTGTCGAAGCCGATCGAATTGACGATTAAGTCTGGCTTGGGAGACCGTCCCCAATAGGCCAAGCGGAGCGACTCGCCAGTTTTTTTGCCAAGCTCGGCCAGCGGAATGAGAACGCAATCGATGCGAGTTCGCTTCCCTTCCGTGCTGGCTGCATACTCGATCGAGCCGCGCCCGATGGAATCGTCGAACAGGCGAGTCGACCCTCGGTCGCTCATTCAGATCTTCGACGTCGGCAGTTTTCAAGGCCAGCCCTTTTTCGCAATGGAGTATTGTCCGGGAGGCAGTCTGGCCAATCGTTTGAACGGCACTCCGCTCGATGCACGCACCAGCGCAATGCTCGCATCGCAAATCGCCGCGGGGATCGCCAAGGCTCACGCCAATCGCGTCATCCATCGCGATCTCAAGCCCGCCAATATTCTGCTGGTCGATGAATCGACCTGGACGCTCAAGATCATGGACTTTGGGCTGGCCAAGCAGCTCGACGACGATCGAGGTGCGACGGCCACGGGCAACATTCTCGGGACGCCGGCTTATATGGCCCCCGAGCAAGCGTTTGGCGGCAGCAAGCGCGTCGGACCGGCGGCGGACGTTTATGCGATCGGCGCAATACTCTACGAATGCTTGACCGGTCGCCCACCATTCCGCGGCGCGACGATCGCTGACACGCTGGAACAAGTTCGGCAAGTCGAGCCGGTTCGCGTGCGGCAACTGCAACCGCGCGTGCCCATCGATCTGGAAACGATCGTCCACAAGTGCTTGCGCAAACAACCGAGCGCACGGTACATGGCGGCCGACGATCTGGCTGACGACCTGACGCGGTTCCTAAGGGGCGATTCGATCGCGGCGCGGCGCGAGACCGGGTTTGAAGCCACCGCGCGGATCTTTCGCCGCCATCCGGCGGTCTGCTCGCTGGCCGCGACGGCGGTTTTCATGTTGCTGCTAATGGTCGTTGGATCGTGGTCGTTTGCTCGGCAATTGAAAATCGAGTTGAAACTCAAGACAAAAGCCGAACGTGAGGCGCGGCTTGGGCAAGCCGACGCGCTCGTTGGCCACGCGCACGGCATCCGGCTTAGCCGACGGCCGGGACAGCGCTTCGCGGCGCTATCGGCAATCCGCCAAGCCGTGCAGATCGGGCGAGAGCTAAATCAGCCGAAGAACTGGTACGATCCGATTCGCGACGAAGCCATCGCAGCATTGCTGCTGCCGGACGCCTACGTCCAGCATTGGTGGACTGAACCGTATCCAGTTGAATACGCGGATTTGGGCGAGGACGAAAGTCTGTACGCGCTAAGCTGCACCGGGATCGATGAAATCTTGGTACGGCGATTCAACGATCACGTCGAAGTTGGGCGGATTCCCAAAATCGAAAAATCTACCACAGTGTGTTTTGTTGGCAGCGATCGCCTATTCATCGTGGGACAGAAAACGGCGACTTGCGAAGTATGGGAAATCTCGGCCCCAACCACCCTGCGTCGACTTTGGCGGCTTGAGGATGGTTCCCTGATGAACAATTTCACGCGAGACGGTCGCCTTCTGGCGACAATGGATAGGAACCATCTTCGCGTCGTGGATGTGTCGACTGGCGCGATCCTAGCGAAACTGCCAGTAAGCCCTTTTTCGCGCGAGGGCCGTCTGTCACTACACCCGACCGAACCGTTGGTCGTGCTGCTTTCCTATTTGCAACCGATTGTGCAATTGCGGAATTGGAAGACCGGCGAGACGTTGCAAGAGTGGGAACCGGCGCAGGGTCACGATGACTATCCGGGTTACTATACGGCCGATTGGTCACCGGACGGACGTCGGCTGCTTGTCGTTAACGGGCATGAAGACGCTGCGCATTGGTATACTCTGAATTCCGATACCCTTCGGCTGCAACCATGCGGGACCAAACGCCCGGCCGGCATCAAGGTGGGAGGTGGACCCAGCGTCCGGTTCAATGCTTCTGGCGACCGAATCCTCGGCACAGGATGGGCCAATTGCTTCTGTATCCAGGATTCAGAAAACTTGGACTTGATCATTCAATCCGAGCCCATCAAATGGAAGTCATTTGATTGGAAGCCTCCCAATAATCCCGCCTCGGAGTACCGTTACTTTGCTGGGACGCCCGAAAATCCAAAGAGCCTGGGAGCTATGTCAATCGCGGACGCACGCGAGGCTTGCATTGTAGTTTCCGCGGAACACAAGGTCGGCGCAGGTAGTGTGCTCGATCCATCGGGTCGTTTGCTTTTAGGAGTCGTTCCTGATGGGTTAATCTTCGTCGAGTTTGCGACCGGACGACAAATTTTCACATTCCCCTTGAAAGACGTTGTCGTAGGAGCATTCGACCACAGAGGAAACTTTTATCTCAATGGGCAAACAGGTAGTTTTCGATGGCCCTATGAACTCTCAGACTCCAAGCCACTGCGCATCGCCCTTGGAGTGCCGGAACGAGTCCAGATTCCGTATGGTAGCGGTCGTTTTGCGTGCTGCGCCGACGGAGAAACAATAGTGGCTGGTGCTTGGGACGGGTTTGGCTCGCAGGAATATGCGGGCTGCTGGATTAAGCCCGCCGGAGAGCCCGCCGCACGCAAGATCTTGGGAGACGCGAACGGTACGGATTGCGCTGTATCCCCAAACGGAAGATATGTCGTTGGTAACCACGAAGCTGGCGGCACGGTGATCTGGGACTGTGAAGCCGGCATCAAAATGATTCACATGCTTCCATGGTTCCCTCGACCCCAATTTAGCGGTGACGGAAAATGGTTGTTGGCAGGCGGCAAGCGATTGCCAACGGACACGTGGCGGTCCGATGTTTGTTTTAGCGAGGGTATGCCCGTCGACCTATCGTCCGATGGGTCGCTGGTCTTAACCCATCGTCAGGACGGTACGATCTATCTTGTCGATGCCGTATCGGGTAACCAGCTTGCGAGCTTCGAATGGAAGGAGAAAACTTTAAATCCATTTTTCTCACCTAGCGATGAGCATATAGTATTTTCCTCGGAAGGTGCCATCGTCCAGATCGATATTCCGCTCGTCCGAGCCAGCCTTGCGGGACTGGGCTTGGACTGGTTGGCTGGGGCTGGGTCTTCGCAGCCTCGGCTCGCAAGCAGCCACAAGCAAAGTGAGCCGAAAACGCTAGCTTCCGGCGGCGGCACGTTGGGTGTTGGAACACGGGATCGGAACTCTACGGAAGTGCTGCACCAGAGCGTGAAGAGTTTGTTCGGAGAGGGCCAGGGCATGAAAGATTCACTCCCAGCCATCCTTGCGCCAGAACTTCGAACGATAGCAACGATAGACCAATTGGCCGAGTTAGTTGATCAAAGAGCCCTTGCCAAGGCCGATCAAGAGCCGACCAATCCCAGCGCCGCGTTTTCGGCAGCCATGGCGTTAATCGAGCAGCGTGATTTCGATTTGGCTCTTGGCCACTTGAATCGCACGTGCCAATTGTTGCCCGAGGCGATAACTCCACGGCTGTGGCGAGCCTATCTGCTGGCAGCCATGCGGGACTACCCGCGCGCGATCGAGGACGCTAACTGGGTGATAGACCGGAAGGGTTTGGGAGCGTTTGTTGCGGAGGGAGCTCTTCCTCCATCAAGTGAGTTTTCCTCCGCGAGAGAGACTCCCAACTCGCTCGATATCACTTCGAAAAAGACTCCACAGACCGTGGAGCGTCCGATCGATGTGGACTTTCGACTGCTGCGGGCAGAATGGTGTTATCGCGCCAAGCAATTTGACGCATCGATCGCTGATTGTTCTCACGTAATCCGGGGTGGTGGGAAATGGACGAGTTACGCCTACGGCCTGCGATCGGCCTGTTATGAAGCGATTGGCAATTCGGAACTAGCTAAGTCCGATCAGGCCAAGTTCTGGGAGCTGACCCACGTCGATGCTGGTACCTTAAACATGGCCGCCGGACCGATGAGCGGCCGCGATATCTCGCTCCGTCATCCCATCATCGCCTTGCGAGTCGTCCGCAAGCTCCAGTCTCTCGACTTGGAACTCGATGAAACCATCGAACACACAATCGGCCGCGTGTTTTATCAGAACGAACTATATGAAGAAGCCGCAAGGTGGATCGAGGATTGTCTGTCGCGCGGCGAAGGCCACTACGACGCCTTCGATCTGAATATTTTGGCAATGGCCTACCGCCAGCTTGGAAAGTATGACGATGCCGAGAAAGCTCGCACCCGCGCGGTGGCTTGGAAGCCGGCTAAACCGCTCGATTTCCGCGATCGATGCGATCTGCTCGCATTGCAGAATGAATGCGCTAGAGCATTCCAATGATTTTGCATTTCGAGGCTGCAGAAGTGAAAGCACTGTCGTTGTCATATTGCGGCAGGCTGCTGGTTTGGCAAGCCAGAACAGGCGCTTCGCACCAAACTACAAGGGGCGAGATTCATCGTCTATTCCAACGATTCTTCTATGTTGCGAGATGCCATCGAGCTCGCTTTGGGACGCCTCCGCAAAACGTGATGTTGAACCAGCCATCCAGTTTGTCTCCCCACTTCATTTCGTAAAGAAGATTTTCGTTGACTTAGCCAACACCCAACTTTTGGGTACTGCAAAACGATAGATTTCGATTGTCAAGTAAACTCACAGCAGCTTAGTTAGGGGCGAATCATAATGGGTTGTTGTTTCGAATCGCATTAATGTAACGCTTCCACAAGCCCACGCCTCGGGTGTTGGCTTGTGGACTTAAACTTGGGTCAAACTGTGGACCGCCCCCAAAATTCTTGCGCAATATGAAATCGCTCAGCGAATGCGCTGCAAATTGCGGAGACTCGAGCAAATTACCCAAGTGTGCTATTTGAACCGCGTTTAGTTTGCCCCCGCGCCGTGCCAGGTCAAACGATTGAGAGAATTCAAAGGGGTCAGGCCGGTCAGGCCTCTTTGATGCAGCAATTATGCCCATAAGACTGTGGTTTTGCTCATCCATCTTGGTGGGACCACCATGCCCAGACCGCCCTGCGCCAATGTAGCTGGCGGCGTGTAGACTGTGAGACTGTGGCGTGAGGAAAGGTCAAAAGGTGTCAGCGACGTGTCAGGAGCGTATTCGGAAGGTGGGGTAAACTTGGTGGTCCTCCGCGCTTTCGCAATGTCGACTCGAGGTTTTACTGCCTTGCTCTCGATTCCACCCAACCGGAATCCCCGAGTTGAACCACCAAAAAAAGCCTCCTGACCCTTTTTATCCCCTCTGACCCTTTTTATCCCCCTCTGACCCTTTTTATCCCCTTCTTTTTATCCCCTTCGGTTGTCTCTGCGAAAGTCGGCAGCAGCGTCGCTCGCCTCGTCCTCCCCACCGCCCTAAAAAATGAACTGGACGATCTCTTTACGACTTCACCGCAGCTTGGGAGCGGCCTTCGTTTGCGGAGCCTCGGCGACCTCTTGGGGAGGCACGAAGCCCAAGTAGGCCAACATGTCGCGAATCTCTTCGGCACTTAAGTTGTCGAACAAGCCGCTCGGCATCAAAGAGACTTTGCTGGGATGAACTTGATCCACATCCTGCTCAGCGACAATGGTCTCGCGCAAATTGGAATCGCGAACTGTGATGCTGCCATCAGTGTTCGTTGACAAGATCCCACTCAGTACTTTGCCATCGGTCGTCAGCAGGCGTTTCGTAGCATACTGATCGCTGATCACATGCGATGGGAACATGATCGACTCGAGCGCTTCCTTACGAGTGAAGCGTTTGGCGATACTGCTCAAGTCGGGACCGACCGCCTTGCCGAGTTGGCCCATGCGATGACACTTGGCACACTGAGCTTTGGTGTATGCCACCTGCCCGGCGGTGACGTTGCCTTTGCGGCCTTCGGTCGAGTTGAAGTATTCTGTCAGGGTTTCCATATTCCACACGGAGCTTTCCTCCGCTTTGGGCAAAACCGCTTCCGGACGATTGGGATAGTTCGCCGCGAACCAACGTTGCCAAGCCATTAATTTGCTGGCACCTTCGCTCGACTCTTCAACAGCAGTATTGCCTGCCCAGTAGGTAAGCAGTTCGACGGCAGGTTGCGAATCTTCTCCCTGTGCTTCCATTCGCAAGCCATGCAATATGACTTCTCGGTAAGCATCACTGTCATCGGTTGCTAAGGGAACGGTTCGCAGCGCACCCATCACTTCGCCAACGGCAAACGATTCAAGCACAGGCAGACTTCGAATCAAGTAATCCCAGTTCTCTTCATTGGGTTGCTGTGCCAAACCCAAGGCAACCGCTTGGCGGCGCTCCGGAGAACGCAACCAAACCTGTCGCAGGTAAGCCATCGATTCTGCGTCACCGCTTTGGGACAGCATTGCGACGATTCCCGTCTTCAATCGCTTGTACTGCTCTGCCTCGTAACCGGGCACATCGATTTCTTGATCCAGCCGTCGCAGCGTCTTTAGATCCGTGTCGGAAAGTTTCTCCGGAAAGCGATACAGCGACACGAGCGCGGCATTGGGCCACTTGGCGCCTTCCGAAACAAAAATCCGGGCCTCTTCCAAGGGCAAATCCTTGCACAGATCTTTCGTAACGTTCATTACATACAGTGGCACGCTGCTGCCAGAGTCCACCAACTGTGTTTCTTCAAAGAACTTGACTAGCGAAAATCGTTCCGCCGCCGTCCAATTGTGTTTGAAGAATCGCAAGTGCATCGCAATGTTCATTCTTTCGGACAACTCGGCGTCGGTCTGCAGGTAGCTGATTGCCTCATCGATAATGTCTTCGGCGTTCAAATAAGCCAACACGCGAATTAGCTCTCGATTCAGCAGGGGTTCCCCGATTGGAAACTCGGCTGCCAACTTCGTGCGCAATTCGGACAACTCTTCCGCTTTCACACCCCCGCGAGCAATTGCAACTTGGGTTAACCGCAGCAGATCGACAAAGTTGCGATCGCTAACAAAGCCGTCCAGCATGCGCAACACACCGCTTAGCACCAGCTTGGCGTTTGCCGGTGTCGGCTCGGCGATCATCAGCGCCAGCCCAGCTTGAATTTGAACTCGCTGGTTATCACTACTTAATAGTTCATCGCGCCAGTCAGTTAAGGGAATGCGTTCCAGCAATCGCCTGGCAGTTACCGAGATGTAGCGATCATCGCCCGAAAGCAGAGGAACCAGGTCGGCAATCTCCGGCACCGCTTCGGCACGTAGCAGCCCTTCGAGGGCCGCCAGTTGTACATTTCGATCTGAATCGCGAACCAATTCCTTGAGGCGCGTCATGGCCGTTTCTGAATCGCCGTGCAAACCCAACAATTTGGCTGAGCGCAAGCGAACCGCTTCACTGGGTGAATCGGACAAAGTTACTAACAGTGTGGGCTGCGGTGTCGGTCCGAACAACTGCATCAGTTCAAGAGCCCGCACACGGTACTTTGCGGGATTGTCATCGCTGGTAGCGACACCGGCGATCATGTCACCCCAGCTCGCACCCAGCTCCTTCTTGAGCATTGCAATGGCTTGCCGAGCCCAGGCGGAATCGATTTGCGGTTGTTTGATGGCTTGGGATATTCCTTCCCCCAGATCCTTGACGGTTGCAGGGACCTCGCCGCGCCATTTCACACGATAAATACCCCCTTTTGTCCCACGACCACCGGTACAGAAATAGAGTGCACCGTCGGGGCTGATCGCTAAGTCGGTAACGTTCAGCGGTTGACCTTGAAGGAAAACCTCTGGCTGAGCCGCTTGGCCGTCATCTGACAGCTTAACACTCAAGATGCGGCCTTCGGACCAGTCGGCTAAAAATAGACTTCCGTGGTAACGTTGCGGGAACATCACGTGATCATAGACCGCAGCTCCCGTTGGCGAGCCGCGTCCAGTTTCCAACAGCGTGGGTGATCGATCGATGTAATAGCTTGGCCACTTGGACCAACCACTGCGCCATCCGAATTCGGCACCTTCGGTGACCTGAAAGAGACTGGTTGGGCTGTACCAAACGGAACCGATATCGGATTCCATGTCGCTATCATGAACGTAAAGGGTCCCCTTCGAGTTGAAGGCGATGTCATATGCGTTCCGCAGACCGCCCGCAACCAACTCGACCTTTGAACCATCTACGTCCATCCGCATTACTACGCCACCGGGCGCCTTGATACCGTTCGCGTGTCCACCTGGGTCTTCGTAACGCGGTAGATTGATATCACCTTCGTAGAATGCCTTGAGCGGACTCGACGGTGCGTAGGGTTTGTCTAGACTCACATGGTTGCCGAGAACGCAGTAAATCAACCCGTCCGGCCCCAGCACCAACGCGTGCGCGCCGTGCTCGCCAGGAGTTCCCTTGAAGCCGACGATCTTCCGCACATCTTCCAACGCTCCATTGCGATCCTTGTCGACCAACCGGTAAATGCCGCTGCCATCAGGTCCCTCGCCGGTCACAAACACGTCTCCATTGAGCGGTAATATGCCCTGGATGTTCTTCACAGCTTCGCAGTAGACACGCGTTTTGTCGACCGCACCGTCCTTGTCACTATCGTAGATCAACAGCAGTGGTCCACCTTCTTGCGAAGCGACCACATGCCCAAACTCATTAAATGCCATACAAATTAGGGAACCGGTAACTGCGTTACCGAGAATCTCGTCGACCGAAAACTCGGGGCTAACTCGGAAGCGGGCGTGTTCAGAAACTTGTTTCTGTTCCACCTCCTCGCGACGATCCCAGGGTGGAGTTTCACCGAGGGGTCCGAACGCCTGGGCAACTTTCCAGTTTCCATCGTTGTAAGTAGCACTTTGCCACCCTGGTACAACTTCCACCGCGGTGCGCCAAGTTTCATCTGTGGAAAAGCTCAGCCAACTGCCATCCACCGGCTTAACAAGAATTCTTGCGACCAGGGCTGCTGCGCCGGGCGCAACGTTCGTCGCACGCACGGCGATCACATTGCGGCCGCGCCCAAGTAAACGTGTAACATCATATTTTTCCATCTGCCGAATCGAGGATCCCTGACCGATTAGTCGTCCGTTAACGAACAATTCGTACTTATCATCGGCAGTGATCGTAATGGTCGCTTCCTCGACGCTCGAAACTTGCAGCGACTTTCGGAAATAGCAATCGCCTTGAATCGCTTGGCCGCGAGGGTGCTCTGGCGACCAAATCCACTGCGCTTCTTGGGCAGCAGCGGGCGTCGGCACCATGAGGCTCGCCGCGATAGCCAACAAAGCTAGCGGTCTTGTTGCGGTGGAGAATAGGCAGTTCAGCATGGGAACAATCACACTATCGATCCATCGATCTTGTCTTGTAAATGACACGACCCGATTCCTCTGGGCTAGACTACGTTCGTGCAAAATTGCACACGCTCATCGCTATAGCAGTTTGATTGCCCCCTCGTCAACGCGAACTTAGAATTTCTTAGGGTATCAACGAGAGTTCGTCTGCCGAAGCGCTGGGTAGTGGCGTATAAGTAGGCACATGATCTCGTGCCCCGGGCAACATGGCTGAGTGCTCGATGTGGCGTGCTTCAAGCCGGCCAGCTAGGTGGCCGCCGATGACCCCGGTATAGTAAATTGGGCTAGCGTATTTGGGAACGACGCTCCCAAACGCAGAGCCGAGATACGTGCCGTACGCGGGGTAAAGGATGCGACTGGCGCTCGCGCGTTGTTCTGTGGTACCGATCGCTTGGAGGTACGCGACGACGTCACGACTGGCGATCGATTCGTGATAAAGGGGTACAATCGGCAGCATATAGACGGCTGCGTAAGTGCCTTTCCACTTGCGACGTGCAAAGTCTTTTGCATGGCCGCCTTCGTGCATCGCAATGGCGGGTACGTCCGAGTAAATATGGATCGTGTTGGTGTAGGGATTGAAATGATCGCCTCCAAACAAACGACCAGGAATCACTGTCTCGCCCAGCACGCTAACGGCCCCGAATGTGTAGCGCCAACCCGCGCCGACACTTTTATTCCGAACCAAACGACTCCAATCTTCACCGGGCCGATACTGATTTAACCGCACACGCACCGTATCCAAATCATTGACCTGCAGGTATTCCGCGATCGCAGCTTCAGTCTCTGGCCCGATGCGATGGTTTTCGACCCGGCGATTCCACAATAAAATCTTGCTGGGAATCCCAACCACCCAGCCGACAGCATCGATAATTTTGCGACGTTCACCACGTTGAATTTGCGGTTCGTTTTCGCACAATTGCGGTGATTCGTAGACCCGCCAAGCTGTAATCGATTGCGGTCGAAGCGGCGAACGGCACCCCGAACAACCGAGTGGAACACACGACGCGATCAGCATCAACAACGCACAGCGAACCGATGTCATGGAACCCTCATTCGCGAAAATACTGCGACCCCAATCCGTTATCGGCCAATTAAGTGAACGCAGGACTACCAAATTTGGCGCGACTTCACAATCCAAGTCAATTGTTGGAATGCTGTCATTCTGCTAAGTTCGGGATAAATACGTAGGATCATCGCGTCACTCTTTTTCAAGTCGCCGAATGTCAGTCACGTCTTCCCCTGTCGCCAACATGGATTCGCAAGCTAGCAATGCTTCGCAGAGCTACTCGGGGTGGCTTTGGCAGCGATGGCGACGTAAACGAAAACGAGATCGCGCGCGGAATTTGGCAATTGTTCGTTTTCGATTGACGCGCGAAGGTTGGCACTTTCTGTTTGTGTTGCTATTCATCTTCGTGGGGGCGGTGATTCGCGAGATCAATCTACTGATTCTGCTAGCGGGCACCATGATCGGCCTGCTCAATCTGCAGTGGCGATTCAACACGCGAACGCTGCAAGGTCTAAAAGTTCGGCGGCGTATTCCGACGCGGACGATGGTCGGAGTGCCTACGGATGTTTCGATAGAGATAACCAACTCTCGACGTTGGCTTGGATCATGGTTGGTACTCGCCGAAGATCAACTTCAGAAAGTCGAACCGAATGTTAAGCGATTGACGGAAAAAGGGGTGGCATTAATCGACGAAGTCCAGCCGCAGCGATCAACCTCGGCGCGTTATGAATTGCGATTTCTTGAACGTGGCCGCTATCGCATCGGTTCAACGACGATCTCTACGCTGTTTCCGATCGGGCTTGGACGCGGTTGGCGAGCGCTCGATAACTCCGTTGATTTGATGGTGCACCCCCATTTGGGAAAGTTGTTGCCCGCCTGCCGTTCGCTGCTCCATGTGGAACTCGAAGGCAATGCGAAAGCGGTTCCGCGCGCGAGCGTTCATGAAGGCGAGTTTTATGGGCTTCGCAATTGGCAGACCGGAGATTCTCGACGTTGGATTCATTGGCGAACGACGGCCAAGCGAGGTGAATTGTCCGTGCGACAGTTCGAACAACTTCAACGTCGACAACTCTCTATCCTGCTTGACTTGTATCAACCGAAAACCAAACCAAGCGAAGCGGAACGTCAAGCGGTTGAGCGGGCGATCGCCTTCGCGGCCACCCTGGCGACTGAGTTAGTCAGTCGCGATCGTGACCGACTTGCTTTTGCCATTGCGGGAGAATCAGTAGACGTACTGCCGAATGTGCAAAGCGTAGTTTTGGTTCATGATCTACTCGATCGATTGTCGGAGGTCCGACCAAGTGCTGCGCCAAATTTGGTGGATGCGGTTAGCCAATTCAGGCTGAGCCTCATGCGCACCCCCGTCCTGTTGGTAATCAGTACACGCCCAGATCAATTTGCCGCCCTGCGTCAGGAATTGGAACACGGGTTAAGTCAACCATATTTCAATCGCCTCCAAGTTCGATGGCTAAATGCATCCAACGGCGAACTGGAGCCCTACTTTCAATGGCAGCCGCCGACTTAACCAGCCGCACGTTTTGAAGAGAGAATGCGATATCCATGGATGCTAACACCGTTAAGAATTTGAGAGCGATACTCACGCTTCACTTCGCCTTAATCGCTGTACTCACGGCTACCCTGGTGTCGTACGGTAGTGGCAGTGCTTTCCTGCCACTGTTCATCTTAATCGTTTGTGTTGTGGGCTTCTTGATAGTCGATTCATTGGAATGGTTCGCTCTCAATCGCTTCGGCGTCTTTATTGGCATGACCACCGGTACGGCCTTTGCCGTTGGCAGCTATGCCTATAATACGTTCTCGATCGCTTCAGAAAGCGGGCAGTTGCAAGCGATTGCAGGGCTACTGGTATTTCCCGAAGCGGTACTGTTCATGCAGCGCAAAAATTTGCGTGTGTTCGAGCAACTGGCGATTTTCCTGCTGCTGGAAATCATGGTTGCGGCGCTGGTTAACGATAACTTGCTATTCGGCATTCTGCTGCTGCCGATCGTTTTGCTGTGGGTCTCGTCGCTATTTCACTTTTCCCGCTATGCGACGTTGGTGCAGATCGCGCCGCATATCGAAGTGCCGATGCCCAAGCTATTTGAAGTCCTCGTCGCGCAGTTCGTAAAATCGATCATGGGTGCAGAACGCCCAAAAGGCATCGTCGAATCGAAATTGGTATCGAGCCCCGAGAATCGGACTACACCTAGCTATCGTCGGATCCTTCAGTCGATACCGTTAGGCATCGGCGCGATCGCTTTCTCGGCACTGTTTTTCTACTTTTTGCCGCGCACCACCGCTGGCGGATATCGCCCAAAACTGAATCAACAAGTTCGCGTCGGCTTGCCCGAAACCATGACGCTTGGGCAGGTTGGCCGCGCATTGCAGGATCCGACTCCGGTCATGCGCGTCAAGCTTACCCACGATGCCTCAGCGGAGGCCTACACGATATTAGAAGGGCCCTATATCAGAGCCCGCGTCTATGATCACTTTACGCGTATGAGCGATACGACGCGTTGGGATCTCGCCCCATCCAAATTCGTTTACGGGCCTATTCCTGATTACGCTCGGCTAGGTGCAGATGCGACTAAGAACCGTGATCGAGTGCGTGTCGAATTCGATTTGTTGCCTAATTGCCAGACCGATTCCTTTACGTTGCCACCAACGTTCTTACCGCGTGGAGGCCGCAAACCTAATGCTACGATCAACACCTACACGCAACTACTTCAGCCCAATCAGCAAAACGACGAAGAACGACACTTACAAGCTTATACTCTCGGCAGTATGGATTACTTAAATGGTCGTCAATTGGACATCTTACCCATTCTGCCTGTTCACGACTCCGATGACATATCGCGATTCTTGCGCGCACACATGGGGAATCTCGTCGATATCAATCATCGAGATTTCCCCAGCGTGGAGCTGCTGCGTAACCGCATTATCAGGGAAGCCAATGTTGCTGAAGGTGAATCCTTGGCACAGGCGAAAGCCATTGAAAAGTACTTTAGCCAAGCGGGGGAATTCAAGTACACGCTCGACCTAACCGCTGCTGTAGATCCAAAACTCGATCCTGTAGAAGACTTTGTCGCTAACCAACGAGCGGGGCACTGCCAGTTCTTCGCGTCGACCATGCTGGTAATGCTTCGTCAAAGTGCGATTCCTTCACGCCTGGTACTTGGTTACAAACCTCACGAGTTCAACTCTTACGGGCAGTATTTTCATGTTCGTCAAAGGGACGCCCACGCTTGGGTGGAAGCCCGCTTTTCGTCGCGCGATCTCATGGGGACTGACTACGAACAGTGGATTGCGCCCAACTCTGAATATTGGATTCGGTTCGATCCCACGCCCAGTGTGTCCGACGACGAAGTTATCGCACAACCGAACCAATTCACTGACTATGCGGACAAACTCTGGAAAGGCTATGTGCTTGAAGGCCGCGAATTAACGGGCGAAAAGAGTATCTATGCGCCAGCCACAGAGCAGAGCAAAAACATGTATGCGCAGCTGGCTGAACAATGGGCAAAACTAAAGGAAGATCTCGCTTCGGGCAAGTTCGGAACCGAAGCAGGTGCCATTGGTTTTGCTTGGCCACTGGCGATATTGGTCGCCGGCGTTGGTATGGGTATCGCTTTGCTGTGGCAATTGATCGTAAACTTGCCGAGGTTTGCCCCCAAGTTGGCAAAGCGTATCGGTATGAGCCCTCGCCGTACGGATTTCCATCAGGAGTTCTTTTCACGCTGCGTTCGTATCCTGCGCAAATTCGGATTTGAGCGCGAAGACTCGCAGACACCTCAAGAATTAACACGCGAAGCGGCTGATTACTTGGCTCATGAAAAAGGCGTCGAGTCATCCAAGGAATGGTTACAATTTTTGACGCAAAGTTACTATCGCATACGCTTTGGCGGCGGCCGACCGCTCAACGATCAAGATCAAGTTGCGGTGCAAACCGCTCTCAAGAGTCTGGAAAAGTCGGCCGCCAAACTCCCCGCACAGAAACGCTAATTACTAGTTGGACAGCGCCACATTAAGAGACGGATTCAGTTGCAAACTCCTCGGAATACTAAAGTGATCGTCCAGTTCATTCTAGCGTCCAGTCTTCTTCAGTATCCAACTTGGCAGTAACCAATTTGGCCTGGCTCAATTTTGAAACAGGTTCTGCTGCGGACATCGCTCGACCTACGCAAAAAAACTCACCAGCAGTTGGGCAACCGAAAATTGTCGGTGCCGCTGCTGGCGAGTATTTTTAGGTCTAGTAACCGTCGTTCAGTTACGTTGTCGACAATATTACAGCGACCTTTACTTACCGTCAGGGAGGACCTTTCCGCTAGCAGCTTCGGTCGAGCCGGTAGCAGCGTTTGCATTGACCGCAGCATCGGCGTTCGTCTTAATTGAGGCCTCTGTGTTGGTTTTGACTGGGGCATCCACATTGGTCTTCACTGCTGCATCCGCATTGGACTGGTTGGCGCTTACGTCACTGCTGCTGGTCGCATTATTGCTAGGAAGTGCAGGTGGATTATTGCCATTGGAAGATTTTTCCAAGGACGGGCGAGTGCCATCCTGTCCACTTGCTTGGCTTTGAGCGGGCTGCGTCTGATCTTGCGATCCGTAACCGGCTCGCCGTTGGCTTTGCTGCATTCCAGCGCTTTGTGCATTTTGATTCATCAATCCGTTCTGCTGATTCATGCTTGGGCTATCGAAGTAAACGCGATTTCCATTGATGCAAATGAACTCGCGTCCCGAAGCGTCATGGTACAACACGTAAACCGGCCCCGATTGCTGCATGCCATTCGATGCCCATCCGGCGTTTTGTGCCATAGAACTGCCAGCTGCCATTTGTGAACTTGAACCGCCTTGCCAGTTCTGTACGCTCTGGCCCTGTGGGTACTGACCTTGTGGGTACTGGCCCTGTAAATACTGGCCCTGGGTGTAACTGTTTGGTTGCAAAACACCGTTGAGAAAAGTTTGGCCTGTGACTCCGGATTGGCCATTTTGAACGGCCGAATTCGCTTGAAAGTTGCCTCTCGCATTTTGTTGACTGTTTGTAGCCTGTCCGTTCAGTCCTAGCTGACCATTTACTCCGGTCTGGCTATTCAGTCCTGTCTGTCCATTGATCACTGCCTGACCATTAAGGCCTGACGGAGAATTCAGGCCGGCTTGTGCGTTCAGATTGGTCTGATTGTTTACTTCGTTTTGACCAGCGTTTCCTTGCAATCGCGTAGTGGTTTGACCTCCGATAGATTGACCTTGAAGGTTTGTTTGACTTTGAACATTGGCTTGGGCGTTGGAATTCGTGGTGCCACGAATTTGATCCACACCTTGCTGTAGCGAATTGCCGACGGCATTGCGAGTATTGTCAATAGCCTGACCTAAGCCGGACTGCGGTGAAACCACTTGCGAAAATCCCTGCGAACTCAAGCAAGCCAACGCACTGAACAATGAGGATGCAAACAACTTACGACGCATAATTCTTCTCCTTGGATGGGTATCGAACCTAAAACCTGAGGCACTTGATTAAGTGTTAAATGCAAGGCACACTTGGTTGCGCTGTACAAGCTCGGAAGCGCACGCGAGTGATGCCTTGCGACGATTCACTCGCGTGCGCTTCGAGCTGGTATTGCCGGGAGTTTCCAAAGCAAGTCATGTGCCAACTGTATTGCCCTACTTCTTCATGGCGCCGAAGAGTGGGTGTTCAGTCGATGGATCACAGTCTTTTGTTCTTTCCCGATTCAACTGGGGTTTGATCGCTGCAAGGCTGTCGCGCGAGGTGCTCCGTAGCGATGCAAGGTGATTGAACGACATTCAACATGGAAGGCTTAAACTCATGAAACCGGTAAATCAGGTCCGCGGTATAATGAGCTGCGGTTGAGAATCGTTAGCCACTGTACGCTGAACGGCAAAAATTATGGCATTCCAATGGCTCCCTTGGCGACGCAGACTTCCCATGGACGAGCGGCAGATAGAGAAAGACATCGCCAAGGTCCGTCAAGCGGCTCCGATTCCTTGTTTGTGGTTGTTTGGCAAAACCGGAAGCGGAAAGACGTCGGTGATCCATTATCTAACCGGCGCTGAGGAGGCGATTATCGGGGAGGGTTTTCGTCCCGAGACCAGGACGTCGCGGCGTTTTGATTTTCCGGACTCAATCGATCCACTGCTTCGATTTCTGGATACACGTGGCTTGGCTGAAGCAACCTACGATCCGACGGAGGATATTCGGCAATTCTCTCAGTCCACGCAAATGATGATCGTGACGGTTCGCGTTACCGATCATGCATTATCGAACTTGGTGGTTCCTTTGCGATCAATACGTCGCGCCTCGCCGGAGATGCCCGTTCTGTTGGTACTCACGTGCTTGCATGAAGCGACAGGAACCCAGGACTTGTCGGACGGACCAGATCCGTTTTCAGCGACGGGGGATCGAGCATCGGTAGCCATTGCGAGCGGCGTGCAAGCGGACACCGTTGTTAAGACCAGTGTTCCGGAAGCGCTCCAGCGGCTAATCGCTGAAAAGTCGTCTCAATTCGCTGGCTTATTCGATGCGCTCATTCCAATCAATTTGACTCCACTGGAGGATGGCTACGCGAATCCCGAGTTTGGTGGCGATCGGTTGAAGCAAGCTATACTTGAAAGGCTACCGCATGCTTATCGTCAAGCCTTGTTGGCACTGAACCAGACGGGCGGACGTGAACTCTCAATGCTGCAACGCAAGTCGCGATGGCAAGTGTTGACGTCGAGTGCCTTGGCGGCGACGGCAGGAGTGGTCCCGGTTCCTTGGGTCGATATTCCAGCAGTGCTTGGTATTCAAGCTCACATGGCAACTCGAATCGCAGCCATTTACGATCAGGAGATTACTCCCGCACGGTGGGCGTTGCTAAGCAGCGCTGCGGGGACAAGAATTGCGATTCGATTGGCGGTGCGGGAAGCAACCAAGTTCATTCCGTTTGTTGGAATGGCAGTGGGAGCGGCTGGGGCATTTGCGTTCACCTATGCTCTAGGGATGTCTTGGGATTGGTATTTTGCGAACTTACAAAAAGGTCACGTACCCAATGCGGATGACCTGAAGGAAGTGTTCGCTAAACAGCTTCAGCGCGGCCATGCGTTGTGGAGAGCTTGATGAAGTTACGATCATGGATCAGCCTCAGAATGTCGGTGCTAGTGCTGTTGTGGGCCATACCTGTGTTGGTTTACGTCATCATTGGTATGGTAGCGATTTACCAAAATGGTTGGCTGTGGATGGTCGCCTTGTCACTGCCATTTGTGTGGCTGGCGGCATGGTTAATTGGAAAGCTGTGGAAACCTGCCAAGCTGCATCATGCGACTGACGGGCCCCTCCTTCAAGCACCTGAGTTTTGGACGCCGCGAGATGCTGCAGCGATTGCCATCGTAGAAAATTACCGTGCCGAAGCCGTGGATGTTGATCGCCTTTCGATCGCAGATCCTACGCGCTATCAACAAGACGCTGTAGCGCTGGCGGAGAAGTTAGCGGAACACTATCACAGTGGGAAGCGGGGGCATGCGTTTGAGCCCCTGACGATGATTGAAGTGTGTGCCGTCATCCACCTGGCGGTAGAGGATCTAGAAGAATGGATGTTGCAAAACGTCCCTGGAAGTGATCTGGCGACCATTGGACAATTGAGCCAATTGCCGGACCTAGCCATAGCCTTTGATGGTCTGCAAAAGATTGTGTATTTTGCATCGGCTTTGTTTCATCCGAGCAAATTGCTGACTTATCCGTTGTGGCGAAAATCCGGCCGGGTCACGATCGAAATTCAGAACGAATTGATTCGGCGATTATACCAACGTTACTTGGGGCTAATCGGCTATTACTTGATCGAAATGTACAGTGGCCGTTTAAGAGGAGGGGCGAAGCAGTATCGTGAACGATTCGGAGCGATGGCGCTTGCCGTTCATGCCGCTGATGGTCAGCTGGAGCAGCTTGCCGCACTGAATGATGTGGCCACTACGATCGCTGTCATGGGGCAAGTCAAAGCGGGCAAATCGAGCGTAATCAATGCCTTGATTGGGGACGATGTTGCCCCCACGGGAATTCTACCGCTCACTCATCAGGTCAAGCGATACGAATACCCGATCCCCGGGTCGTCGAATGTCGTCACGCTCTTAGATACGCCCGGCTACGATGAAGCCGACGTCACGAAGAAGCAGTTGCGAGAAATTGCCACAGCAGCCGAAGCCGCAGACCTGCTGTTGTTGGTTATGGCCGCCAACGTCTCGGCTCGCCAAGCTGACTTTGCGATGGTCGAACAGTTGGACCAGCACTATCGCGACCGGTCTCACCTCAAGCCCCCCGTAGTGATCGCGGTGCTGACCCACATTGACTTACTTCGGCCGGTACGCGAATGGTCTCCTCCGTACGATTGGCGAAATCCTAGCATCTTGAAAGAGCAATCGATCGCCGGTGCTGTGGACTATATCCGCGCGCTGTTCGGAGACAGAATCAGCGGCTACGCCTGCGTGTACACGGGCAATATCCACGCGGTGGATTCGAGCGTCGCGGACGAATTGGTTCCGCAGATCGCGCAACATCTCAGTCAAGGCAAGATGGCCGCGATTCTCAAGGCTTTTTATAAGCAGCTGGGCGCGCAAAGGCTGCAGCGGTTGCTCAAACAATCGCTGGGGTTGCTCAAATCATTCTCTGCTCACTCTGGAGTATAAAAAATATTACGACCACAACTTCGAGACCCGTGGCTTACGACCAATGGCACTCACTTTGCGTGATATCACGTGGGCGAGTCTCTCCGAGACTCGCACTAACCGCGATAAAATTGCGGTATCCGTCTCGGAGGGTAAGACTGTCAAATGCCAAAAAGCCGACCATTACTGGTCGGCTTTTCAGTTTTTTCACCCACAAAATAGGATGCGAGTGTTAGTTATTGGGCGTAGCAAACGGATCCTCCGTGGCGGGCTCCGTAGCTGGCGTGCCGAACGGATCGGTGCCGTCAGCTGGCGCTGCGGGTTTTTCCGTCGCGGGAACACCGGGTTGAGCAGTTGTGACGGGTTCGTCGCCAAACGGATCACTGGTGTCAGGGGCTGTGGGTTGAACGGGATCCACGGTTGCCGTTCCCGAGCGGACACCTTCCACAAGTGGATCTGGAATACTGCGAGTTGTAGGCGGCAGACGGTCGTTCCCAGACGCCGTTCCAGGAACAGGGCGGCCACTGTTTGCAGCGTGAACGCGTTGTTCGAGCAATTGTTGTTGGCGAACTTGAGAGCGCGCTGCCAACCGAGCCTTCTCAATCTCTCGTCGCGCGGCACCCTGGATGCGGGTTAGCGCGAAGCCAATTTGATACGAATTCTTGCTGGTGGCTTCAGCTCGAGCACCGGCCTCGAAGTCGGCGAGTCCCGCCATGGCGCCACCACCGTGCGCAACCTTGCACATGCCTAAAAAGTAATGTACGCGCGGGTCTTCCGAACCAGCAGCTTGGACTTGATTGAGCAACAATTCCGCACCGGAGTAATCGCCTGCGAAATAGCGATGAACCGCTTGGCCATAGATTTCACTCATGGCATCCTTTTGCGCCTGCAACGGAGCACTTAGACTCAGGCACCCAGCAACAAATACAGCGCGTGCAAACCATCGGCGCATCGCAGGTTCTCCAAATTTTGTTCAGAAAGTGGGAAAAATTAGGCAAGTCAGTGGGGCGCAGAATTCCCATTCTGCAGACTCTAACACTTCAGCCATCAGCAAAAAACGTCTCTAGCAAGCCGCCACTGAGCCTTGAAAAGCACCGCAAATTCACTGAAAAACGCACAAAAACCAGGGAAAACCGTTATCTCGACGCTTCAAATTGTTTATTCCCCCAGCTCCTGAGAGTCCCATTACACTAATCCGTCACGGCCTCGAAAGCAAGTTTTTGCCGGGAGTTTGCCAGAGACTTTGAGGCAGCCCAGAGACTTTGAGGCAGAATTTAGTCTTAGCAGTCTCGTCGCAGGCTAGAGCCTGACCTACCGCGCAAGTATAGCCCGAAAACCTGTTGCTGTGACACTTGTGAAAAATTTTGGACGAGGCAGGCCAATAACTCAATGGGCTTGAGCGCGACGTAACTGGCATCTGCAAACCAGACGTTGCTTCGACAAAACGCGGCCGCTCGCGGCCCAATGGCGTCATAAAAGCTCCTCGCGAATCGATGCCAGCCAGGTGAGAAAGCAAGCAGCGCGAATTCAAGGAACTTTAACCGGCACATTTGCGCGTTGATCGGGAAGGTAGCAGGACTATCGCTTACCTGTTCATGCTGCGAGAACCCAGCCACACCTACAAACTGCCGATGCCCGTATGCAGCTGCGGAACTGATATAGCACTGCGGCGGCGAGGTGGGCAGCTTGGCGTACTCAGCCAGCATTGCGTCGAGGGCGAACTTCCAACTTGTACCGAATCCCAACATCCAGCCGATGGATAATCCAAGCAGTCTGCGTTTCTCACCTGCCGACACCGCTGCTAGCGCTGGACTACGAAGCAACGCGCTGGCCGCGCGGACGTAAGTGACACAATTCAACAATGGAACGGCGGCCATAGTCCAAAATAGTAACCCAAATATATTTTCGAAAATACCGCTGGCCGTAAGCTGCGGCCCCAACGACGCGCAAACGGCCGCGACCGCCGCCACAACAGTCGTCAACAACATGATCTGAAAAATAGTGATGCGCCGCGCTCGCGGCATCAACTTAGCTGCAATGTAAGTCACGAGGGCCAGCGATGGGCCCACTATGGCCGCACAAACCAATGGGAAGAAAGAACCTGCAAACACCACGAAGATCAAATACTGGGCGCTCAGAATTCCGCCACCATACACGCCGATTCGCACCCACAGTTTCCTGGCCCAACGCACATTCACGCAGCAAGCACCGAGCCCGAGCATGCTGTAGATGAGCAGCGGAATAAATGGCAATAGTTCTTTGGGCTCGAGCATTAGCTTAAGGTAAACGTCCAATTCGCCTGACTGCCAGAGCGATGTGAACCGCACGTTCATCCCACACCAAGTTGCAACGAAACAACCGATCGGCCCGATAATTCCCGTCAAAAAATACTTGAATCTCCGTTGGCCACTCCATTGCAGAATCGGAGTCTCAGGACTGGCAGTTGGCAATTCAGATTCGGGCGATGTTACCATGTTGATGCGAACCTACGAGTTCTGCATCAATACAGCGACGAGAGCAATAACCAAACCGATGGAGATCGCCGCGAGAATACCGATCATGATCATGTAGTTCTTCTTCCGTTGACGTTTGCGAGCTGCCAGTGCGCGGTCGCTCAAAGATAAAGGCGCAACAAATTCGGGTGTGCCCGATGGTGCCATTGCTGCAGCTAGGTCCGGTGAGGGACCGGGAGTAGCGGGCGATATAAATAGCGGAACCGCTGGCCCGAAATAATCCGCAAACACGTCGCCCGCTACCAGCCATTGAGGCCAGCCGTCGCGCCACACCAGGGAATCGCGTGTCACACGGTTCTCGATCAACCACTCGCAAAAAATTTCTGCAGGAGCTGGACCATACTGACCACCTGCTGGTGGACGGACGTACCAAGTTGCATCGGGCGCTTCCAGAATCGCTCTGGGCTGAGCCGGCAGTTCACCTGACGCGGTTCCTACGGAATCGATTTCTTCGGAAACGTCCGTTTGAGAATCGACTTCCGGCTCGCAATCCCCCGAGCTGGGTTTTGCCACGGACGACTCTGCCGCCAAGGTTCCTATGGCGACAGCGCTGGTAGTCCCCGCCGACACCGAACTCGCTGCCGAACCACCGGGTTGAGAATTGCCGGGAGAATTGTTTGCGGAATTGTCTACAGAATTGTCTGCGGAATTGTCTAGCGGAATCGAACGCAGGCCTGTCTCGAGCGGAATTCGGAATCTGGTATCGCACTCAGGACATTTGCTTCGCTTGCCGCCTTGAAAGTCCTTCACGTGTAGTTCATGACCGCATTGATGACAACGAAAACGAATACCCACAAAACGACTCCTCAGCCAAATTCTTTTCGTCCGCTCGTTCTCTCTTCGCGCGAACCCCATGCATGGTCAATGGTTCTAGTATAACTGAAGCCGACGTTTGCTTCGTAACCTAGAAAACTTTCCAAAATTCGCGTAAATTGATGATCTAACCCAAACTTGTCCCAATACCGCGAAGAGCCACTATGCCCTCAGTTGAGATCTATATCAACGGCACTTTCTACCCCAAAGAAGACGCCAAAATCAGCGTTTATGACCACGGTCTGCTGTATGGCGACGGGGTTTTTGAAGGCATGCGCTCCTACTCAAGCCGCGTCTTCCGCCTAGATGAACACCTCGTGCGACTCTATGAATCTGCCAAAGCCATTCAATTGACGATTCCCATGGCGCAGGCCGAAGTAGCTGAGGCTGTTAATGCCACACTTGCAAGAAATCATCTCGTCGATGCCTACATTCGTTTGGTCGTCACCCGCGGCGCTGGTTCACTTGGGCTCGATCCTGCTAAGACATCGAACCCGCAGGTCATCATCATCGCGGATCACATTGAGTTGTATCCTAAAGAGAAGTATGAGAGCGGACTTGAGATCGTCACTGCCGCCACGATTCGCAACCATCCGGCCGCTCTGAACCCACGCATCAAGTCGCTGAACTACTTGAACAACATTCTTGCCAGGATCGAAGGCAAATTGGCCGGATGCTCCGAAGCGCTGATGCTCAACCATCGTGGCGAAGTGGCCGAATGTACGGGTGACAATATCTTCACGATCCGCCACGGGAGCCTCTACACGCCCCCAATTGACGCAGGGATCCTCGAAGGAATCACTCGCAACGCGGTCATCGAATTGGCTCGTTCAGTGGGTATCAACGTTGTCGAAGCCGCTATGACTAGGCATGATATTTACGTGGCTGACGAGTGCTTTCTGACCGGCAGCGCGGCAGAAGTCATTCCGGTCGTAAAGCTTGACGGTCGCCCGATTGGCACCGGTGAGGTCGGAAAAATCACGAAGCAACTCAGCGAAGCGTTCCACCGCTTCGTGCGCGAGCCTTCTGCTTAGTCTTATAAGTCACACTAGGGAGCTTTTCGCCTAGTCAAACCTGGCGATTGGGTGAGAATGAGTTTGAGGACGACGAGATTGATTTTACCGGACTTTACATGACCACTCCCTTTCGAATCAAAATCTGCGGCGTCAAACGAGCCTCGGATTTAGCGTGGCTTGCCGACTGTGGGGCCGATGCTGTCGGGCTGAACTTTGTCCGTACTAGCGTCCGCAGCCTTAAGATTGATCCAGGCCGCGAGATGGTCAAGCAAGCCAATCGACTTGGGTTGAAAACCGTAGCGGTGCTCATGAACCCCACGGCCGAAGAGCTGCGCAAATTTGTGAGCACG
>JANLQO010000338.1:0-15463 GCA_031367855.1 Planctomycetia bacterium
TCGCGTTTGCGTTCAATGCATCCGCAGCGGCTACATTAGCAAGATCGTCAAGCAAAAACCATTCGCGCTGCCAGTGTAGAGCTTGCCCCGTGAAGAGCTAGCCCCGTGAAGAGCTAGCCCCGTGAAGAGCTAGCGTTGTCCAATTGCTCGCAAGCGAACGATTGAGGCAATCGTTCTGCACTCGACCTCGCCAAGCAGATGAAAGGGTGCATCTCAATGCAAGTAAGTGCCCTTTAGGTCGGCTAATCTCTGACACTCCCTACCGCTGAGGTTTTGAAAAGCGTGGCCGAGTTGCTCGGCAACTTGGACCCATCTTCTGTTTATGGGCTTTCTTATCGGCCTTCGTGTTCGTGAACGTAATCGAGCCGCCGAGCGACTCGTCTACATTTTGGACAAAGAGTCGTCGCATCCGCTGGCAGGCTCCCTCGAGCGACCGGTTTCTCAAGGCAAATGGGTGCGTTGGCGGGCTACACAAGAGGCTACGTCAGCCATGTTGTGAAATACTCATTCCTGGTAAACGCTCACCATCTACGGTGGCGTTGCTTCGCCAAGTGAAATGAGGTAGAAATTGGTTTCCTGATGCAATGCTTGTGATTCGATCGATTTCGGCGGAACTGAAGGTCAGCGAGCAGGAAAAGCACGGAGTGGAAAAACCGTCGGGTGTCGCGTCGATGTTAAAAGCAACCGGGAATGGCTGAGTGCGTGAACCTTTATCTAGCACAGAAATCATGGCTCTTGATTCCACTTCACCGCGGTGCATGCCGCCATCACCCCCAAACGGTACAGAGACCATTCTGCTAGTCGAAGATGAAAACGCAGTACGTAATATTGTGCGTATCGTGCTTACTCGTTTCGGCTATAACGTGCTCGAAGCCGCCAATGGCAAAGAGGCTTTGGAAGTTGTTAGAACTTATGAACAGCCGATTCAGGTGTTGTTGACCGACGTCGTCATGCCCGGCATGCATGGTCCTGAAGTAGCCCGCGCCATTGCCAGCAAAATGCCAGCGATTCGCGTGATCTTCATGTCGGGCTATGTGGACGATGCGCGCACCCGCGCGGGACTCGCCGACTCCACATCCTGCTTCATTCAAAAACCGTTTTCGTCCGATGATCTTGCCCACAAAGTCCGCGCTGTTCTTGACGCCTGAGGTTTAGCTGAGGCATCATGAAGTGACATTGCAGCGAGATTTCTCAACTCCAGAGGGCTGGCAGCGTCAATTTTTTAGCCAGCAAATCCTTTTTGTTAAGCTGTAACGCCGTATTTATGAGCATAGGCGCTTTTTCCGCGAACACCGTCAAAATTGGAAAAAACCCTACCAGACGCCTTCGCAACTTGCCGAATACTAATCGCGGACGAACATGCAGTCCAACTGCGTACAAGGGGGCAATCTTGACGCGAAGGATGCTGGTCTGTTCGGGCGCAAGCTCGGGCGGTTTGGCTTTCCGTAGGCATTGACCCTCGCTGACGCAGTCCTGACTGATTCCGTGTCAACCGTGCGATTTGTTCGCATAAGACACACCACAAATCTCCCGCAATTCTCTTGTCATAGAGACTAACGCGTTGTAGATCGCTTGCGATTCGCGCGTTGGCCCAATGACAGGAGCAAGTTTGTGGACACTCGACAAGTGATTCGTAGGAGGGGTTCCAATGCGAAAATTTTTCTTTGGTGCGTTGCTCGCATCAATGACCGCTACCATGCCTAGCCTGGCATTGGGCGGTGACCGCGAGATCGCTCAAGCTGTGATGGCACAGCTGCAACAGCACAAAGCTGAGGGCAGTCTTAAGGGTTTTGATCTCGACCTCAAAGTCGAGGATGGCGTCGTTTACTTGAACGGTTCGGTTAGCTCGCCAGCTCAAAAACGGCTGGTAGAACAAGCAGCCAGCAGCGCTGCTGGTGCGAAGGAACTGGTCAGCGAATTGCAATTGAAGGGTCAAACCGCTCAAACTCGCAAGAGTACTTCGGCGAAATCCTCCGTTGTGCCAGCTTCGACCACCGAGGCACCAGCCAAGCCAAGCCGCAATGACATGGCGATCACTGACTCGGTGATCAGCATGTTGCAACAATCGAAGCAATCCGGTGTACTCCGCGGCTTCGAACTGGACGTGAGCACCGTTGGCGGCGACTGCTGGTTGCGTGGTTTGGTTGCCAACCAAGAACAAAAGGATTTGGTCCTCGATCAAGTTCGCCGAGTTCGCGGTGTGTCTCGAGTTATCGACGACATCACCGTGGCTCACAACGGAGTGCGTCAAGCCTCCACGGGTGAATTGATGCCCACGGCAATTCCAACACCTATGCCAGTCGCTCAAGGCTCAAGCATGCCCGTCATGAATGGCAGCAACGGCGCGGGACCACGCGCATTCGCTCCCAGCGGATTGGCTGGCTATGTTGAAGGCGGCGCTCCAGGCGGTCATCCAGTGGCTATGCAAGGCGGACAGACCTATGGTGCCGGAGCTCCACGCTACGACCAACCCAACCTGCCATCGTACGCCTGGCCAAGCTACGCTGCATATCCTAACTATGCTGCTGTAACCTATCCTAAGCAGTATAGCCCATCGGCATGGCCATACATCGGTCCATTCTATCCCTATCCTCAAGTTCCACTCGGCTGGCGCAAAGTAGCCCTCGAATGGGATGACGGACTGTGGTACCTGGACTTCACCAGCAAGTAATGCATGCTGAATCAGTTGGGTGCGGTATGACCCTCCGCGCATGACTTGTCCAAGAAAGCCTGAGCCAGTTTAAACGACTGAACTCAGGCTTTTTGCGTTTAGCGTTGCCAGAGGAACGCGTCGCGTTTGAAATGGAACCTGACTTAACGTTTCACTTCGAACCAGATTTCCAACTTATTTTCTGACGTCAGCTTCATCACTTTTGCCGCGCGCGGATCGGTGACAATAACTTGATCCTCGTAGAGAGCCAAACCGACAGGGTTGTCGAGCGGCGGACCTTCAACAACAATCGCGGGAGCTTGACCACGGATCACTTTCCAGATCGCTTTCTTATAGCCATCGGAGACGAAAGCTTCTCCTTTTGAGTTCACGACAACTTGATGCGGGAAGTCGAACACACGCTTGTCGACAACGACCTCTTTCGCGCCGTCGTCAGCCACAATCAGTAATTGCTGTGCGTCCTGCGATACAACCCAAACTTTGTCTTGGGAGTCGACAAACACGCCGCGAGGATTGACATCCGCCACATGCTCCACTTTGGTCGAACCGGCTGGGATGCGCATCAGTTTGCGTAGCTCGAGATCAGCGACGTAAATGGTTCCATCGGACTTGACTGCGATATCCATGGGAATACCGATCTGTCCCCCGGTGATGGCGGTCGCTTTGCCGTCCTCGCTGATGCGATAGATGTCGCGCGTTGAAGAATCACCCACCAACAACTTGCCTTCCTGATCCAGGGCGATGCTGCGAACGGCGTTCAGCGGCTCGCGAAATCTTTTCGGTCCTTGTACAAACACAGCGAGCTTCTCGGCTTGCCATTTCCAGAGGCCAGGCAAATTGCGATCGACCGTAATCACTGTGCCTAGTTTGTCGACGACCGAATCCAATGGATAAACAGGCAATGCAGCCGCCGGATTCGCGCTGGCTTTCGCTTCTGCGGTGGGTGCGTCTTGCGCCCGAACGTGGAGTAAATCTAGGGAAAACAACACGCCCACAGAAATGACAAGTAGTGCTGGGCAATGCCATCGGTGCGTCGAGTGAACTGTCACGGAAATTCTCAGTGTTGTGGAGGTTGCGGCGAGAGGTATACCCCTGATGATATCTGCAACTAGGGTGGGCTGAAAGCACATGCTGCAAAAAGCGAGGTTGGGAGCGACGATGGACTGAATAAATAGTGTAGAACGGTTGTCCCCAACCGCTCTGCCGAAGGGCAACAGACCGCAGTCAACGCGTGTTTTTCCAGCGGGTGAAAACGATCAAGTGAGCTATCAACTTTCCTGAACGATTGAGGACAATCGTTCTACCATGAGCTTCTGGAACGATTGAGGACAAGCCATCTTAATCCAAACCCGTCGGTCGCGGTGGCGTTAATCGACACGCCGATTCGCTGGATTTCGCAGCGTGAGGATCGAAATCTCGGGCGGGCAGAACCAGCGAAAGGGATGGACGCCGGAAAGTCCGCGCGAGACGTGCATCAGGGTGGGCTTGAGATAGAAAACTCCCGATGCAAACTGGCTGCCGTAGTGGCTCGGCGCTACCAACGGCCCGATCAATGGAATGCGAATCTGACCGCCATGCGTGTGACCGGCAAGCAGCAAGTCCAGTTGTTGACGACGAGCCCAACCGATTTGATCCGGACTGTGGCTGACTCCGACCCGCAGTTCATTCGACGCCATCCCATTTTTTAAGTTATTCGCCGACTCGGAAAGGTGCCGTTCAAACCAAGGCTGTTCGTTGCCTGTTAGCCAAAGGTCTGCTCCACTAGAAAGACGGATACGCTGATCGGTTTGGCCAAGATCATGCAAGCCGAGTTCTCGTAATTGCGACACTAGCGGCACGATATCGCTTAGACGTCGATCGTGGTTTCCTAACACATAACTGCACCCGAGCGGCGCGTGTAATCGTTCAAACAGTGGCTGAAGCCACGGCAGGCATCGCTCATAGTCGATAATATCGCCTGCAATGACGACCAAGTCCGGCTGGTCTTCGAGCAATCGGTCGATGGCAAAGTGGTAGTAGTCTTGGCTCACTTTGCCGGTGAGATGAATGTCCGAGAGGTGACCAATCTTCAAACCATTGACGCCTTGGATAGCACGCGGCAACTCAAGCTCCTTGTGCGTCACTTCGAGCTGCGTGATCTGATTGAAAGGCAACTTGGCGCAGCGGCCAAATCTTTTGTCGAGTAACAAAGAACTTTGGAACGACGCCGCTACATCGTAGTGCTGCGAACTCTGCTTCAGTAAATGAACAGGCGGTATTAAATGCCGTCGCGAGAGCAACCACAACGGCCCAGCCACTGCTGCAGTGGCCAGTGACAACCCTCCCCAAGCCGTGAACAACCCACTACCGGTGGGCCACCAGCGATCAGCTGTCGACAACCAATCGCCAATCGCCTTCGATGCGGTCACGAAAACAAGAATCGGAATTATTAGGGCTGCCAGAATAAACACTTTTTCAATCCGCTTGATCGCGCGTCGATCAATGCCGGTTGCATTGATGCGATTGAACAGCAGCAACCACATTCCGAAATGCCCGCCGAGAATCGCGAACATCATCAGGAATGGTTGTGGGTCGAGCATGAGAAAGTTTCTAGCGGGCGTTCAGGTATGAGACTGGGTTTGCTAGCTGCGATTGGAGGATGAGTCGGCCTGGGAGCAGTGGAGGCCGGGCTAAGAGGGCTTTGACGAAAACCCCAACTGCGCTAGTTACTCTACGTTATGAGCAGTAAATAGGACGCTTGCTCGCTTGAACGAGACGGTACAATCCGGCGCGATCGTAACGATCAAAGCGAAAAAACGGAGTGGGGTAAGCATCCAGCGCATCCTGCTTCCGATGCAAGTGTTGTAAGCAGCCGGCTTGCGAGAAGTATTACAGTAGCAAACGCAAGCGGGACGCTTGCACCACTATACAGGCTCGGCATCGTAGGCATCGATGACCGTTTCGAGCACGCTCAATAACTGAGCTAGACGAAACGGTTTGTAAAGCAGTGCTTTGGGATGCAGGCCAGCTTGCCGCGCTTTGACGATCGAATGGCCAGGGTCGTAGCCAAAGCCGGTCATAAGCACCATCGGGACGACTTCCACAATTTTCTGCAGCCGCAACATCAATTGATAGCCACTATAATCCGAAAGGTTGATCGCGGAAATCACCACATCGTAGGCGGCATTCACGCGGCTGGCGCGAAACATCGATACCGCTTCATCGCCATAATGCGCTGTCTCGACAATGCAGCCGTAGCGTTCGAGCAACGCATGTGCGTCGTTTAGTACGGAATCGTCCGCGTCAACCACCAAAATTCGCTTGCCGCGAACTTTGTTGTGAAGCTGTTGCGTACAACCGGCAGGTACCGCTTCGACGGGCGCCATGCGCTGGCCAATTTGTTGAATAACGCGGCGTATATCGCGAGCGTTTTGCAGAATTCGCTGCAGGCGATCAACTACATCCGGATCATGACCGATGTATTTTTCGATGATACTCACGGCATCGTTCAAAATGTGATCGACCGGTAACGCCACAGCGCTGTGAATCGCTTCACAGCTTTGCTGTGCCGCATTGTTCTTCTGTGCCACCAGCAATTCGAGCGTGTTCAGCGATACCGCTACGTCGCGTGCGAAGATCTCAAGAAACTGCATATCTGAAGTTGAGAAAGCGCGGACCTTGTTGCTCTCAACGTTGATCGTGCCGATCACTGCGTCGTGCAAAATTAAAGGCACCGTCAGTGAACTGGCGGCGCCTTTGAAAGCTTCTAGATAAAGCGGGTCTTGGCTGGCGTCCTCACAAAGATAGCTGCGTCCAGTTGAAGCGACATAGCCCGTCACTCCATTACCTTGAGGGCTGGCGTAAAGCTGGCGGTCAGCGGCTTCTTGATCGATCCCCACGCTCAGCAGCGGAATCAAGTTGTTATTCTGCTCAAGTAGACGCACCTCGACGATCTCAACGTTCAGTAAGTCAGCCGTATAGTGGCGGATGTTGTCTTTCAACAAATCGATCCGCGACTGCGTATCCATCGCGAAAATCTCATCGGGTTTCAAATCGGTCAGTCGCTGTCCAGCTTGGTGGATCGCAGCCAATTTATGTTGTTGGTAAATTTCCGCGGTGATGTCGCTGACAGTCGCCACCAATGCGGCTTGGTCGGTAGCGGCATCGGTCAGCGGTGCAACGTGAACCTGGTAGTACTTGTTATCTTCGGACTGCAGGGTGCTACTGCTCGGCGCACCGGTCGCCAACGCAGTGTGGAATGGACAGAAGTCTGGGCCCATGATCTGAGTATTGCCCAGCGTCGCGTAGAAATTCTGACCAATGATTTCACTCAGCGGCGACCAATTTCGCAAGCGACCGTTAGCCCACGTCACGATCATTTCGGCGTTTACAAGTGCCACGCCATCCGGCATGCCGTCGAGTATACGCTCGCTCTGCAACAAACGCACTACGCTCTCATCCGAATCGACTTGTTGGCCGTCAAGATAGACGCCTGAATATTGATTCCGCGCCAACCGAGAAATCGCTTCTAGTGGCGTCCGAACAAACTCGATTTCGATATCATTCTGAATAGACTGCTGCATGGGAGATTGACCCGAGCTGCCGATCCAGAGGATTTTTGATTTGGTATTCAACCCAACGCTCCCCGCCTGGTAAGGCATCAACGCGCCGCTCGCTCAAATGGCCTCAAACTCGCCCGGTTCGATGCGACCCAAAATCAGCGGAACGGTTTCGTGCCAAAGATATCATTAACCAGTGCTGTGTATGTTAAGTATAGGACTCAGTTATGGCTATATCAACGGCAACGATTTCCTGTTTAGAGAAGCGTCAACCGACAGCAAATTCCGCAGTTGCCTGGTTTGCTTTGGCAAGACAAGGACACGACCGACTGAACGGCGCTGGGTGAGCCTTAAGGACCTCCTAAAGTCAAACAGCCCTCCACAGATCCGCTTTTGATCATTCACTCCTCGTCGCACCTTACAAACGGAAAGTGCCGTAGCCAGAATCCAAAACCATGTTTAGCTAGTACAATAGCCAACAGTACACTCCTTCAACCACCTAGCGAACCATCCTATGCGCGTCGGCCTCTTTATTCCTTGTTACGTTGACCAGTTTTATCCACAAATCGGTATGGCAACGGTCAAAATTCTGGAACGGCTTGGAGTAGAAGTCGATTTTCCGGAAGCCCAAACGTGCTGCGGCCAACCGATGGCCAACACCGGTTGCCTTGACGACACGCGGCCACTCGCAGAACGCTTTCTCGAAATTTTCAGCGACTACGAACATGTCGTATGCCCGTCAGGTAGCTGCGTTTCCATGGTTCGAAATCACTATGAGTCCTACTTTCAGTCGGATGCCCGCTACGAACGTCTGAAAACGCATACTTGGGAACTGTGCGAGTTTTTAGTGGACGTTTTGAAAGTCGAAAGCATTCCGGTCCGCTTTCCCCACCGCGTCGGCCTTCATAGCAGTTGCCACGGCCTGCGCGAACTGCGACTGGATTCCTGCTCAGAACTGATGCGCAGCCAGCCGAGCAAAGTTCGCAAGCTGCTCGAAATGGTCGATGCGCTTGAGTTGGTAGAACTCAAGCGGGCTGATGAATGTTGCGGATTCGGCGGTACTTTTGCTGTGGCTGAAGAAGCCGTATCGGTTTTGATGGGCGCCGATCGAATCGCTGATCATGTTGCTGCGGGTGCTGAAGTCATGACCGCCACCGATGCCAGTTGCCTGATGCACATGGAAGGCATCATCCGCCGCCGTAAAGTTCCTCTCCGCACGATGCATATCGCCGAAATCCTCGCCGGTGATCCTATCGCCAAGTAGTTTTTCATGAACCGTCGAACACTTTTCACCTCTAGAACTCGACGCAAACTGCGCAGCTTGACTGAAGTATTGAAGAAGTCTGACTGCGTACAAATGGCGAAAAACATTTCGAAATTTTGCTTTGTCACCCAGCATCCCAGCGGGTCTTAGCGGATTCTTCACAAACCGTTGAAACAGCGTCACTTAGAACGTCTCTGATGCTGTGGTAGTGTACAAAGCGACTTTCCGCCACTCGCCAGAAGTGCCTACCGCAACTTGGTTTACGATTACCCAAAGATAAAATTTGACATAGCGATTTGAACCTGTATCATCTTCGGACGTGCTAGATGTAGTGCTCGCAAAAGACTATTATACTATGGGTAGTGGTCAGCGGTCGCTCTAGCCATCTCGGTCTAGGAGTCTCGGGCGCGGGCGGATTGCCCAACAAAGAAACCAACTCGACCATGATGGTGGACTTAGGTTCAGTATATTGTCGCTTTTTTGTTCACTATTTACGAACAACGCTTGGACGCACTCGAAAGCCGCCGAAGAACCGATTCGCGAGGCCAAATGTGACACTTCAAACGCTGTAGCACTTCGTCAACTAGTGAACGCAAAAAAAGCTAAATCACTTTTCGTTCGGGTGTTCAAGGAGTAATTCGGAAATGGCCACAGTTGAAATGGGTCGCGGCGGATCAAAGAGTCGTACAAAGCGCGCTGTGTCAAAACAACTTCGCGGTGATCGCGCCGGTTTGCAGATCGGAACCCGATTCTGTCCTGCTGACACCGGTCCGTTTGATACCGTCGAATGGGAAGTGCGCAGTGCCGCAATCAAGGACGAAAGCGGCAAAGCGCTTTTCGAACAAACCGACTGCGAAATTCCTGCGTCATGGAGCCAACTGGCAACGAATGTCGTCGTCAGTAAGTACTTTTATGGTGAACCGGGCACCAAGCAGCGCGAGAAGAGCGTTCGTCAACTGATCCATCGCGTCACCCGCACCATCACCGACTGGGGCATCGAAGATGGCTACTTCGACACCCAAGCCGATGGCGAACGCTTCTACCGTGAACTCTCTTGGCTCTGCTTGCACCAACACGGGTCGTTCAATTCGCCAGTCTGGTTCAATGTCGGCTTGTTCCATCAGTACGGCGTAACCGGCGCGAAGTGCACTTGGAATTACAACCGTGAAACCGGTCAAGTCGAACAACCGGACAATCCCTACGAATATCCGCAAGGCTCGGCGTGCTTCATCCAAAGCGTCGATGACAATATGGAAGACATCATGCGCCTCGCCAGCAGCGAAGCGATGCTCTTTAAGTTCGGTAGCGGCACTGGCACCGATTTATCGACGATCCGCAGCTCGCGTGAAAAACTGTCAGGCGGCGGCACGCCATCCGGTCCACTGTCGTTTATGAAGGTTTACGATGCGATCGCGGGCGTGATCAAGAGCGGCGGAAAAACTCGTCGCGCAGCCAAGATGCAATCGCTGAAAGTCACTCACCCGGATATTCTCGAATTTATCGAGTGCAAGTGGAACGAAGAGAAAAAGGCCCACGCGCTGATCCGCGAAGGTTACGAATCGAATTTCAATGGCGAAGCTTATTCGTCGGTCTGTTTCCAGAACGCCAACTTGTCGGTCCGAGTGACAGATGATTTCATGACTGCAGTGGCCAACGGCGACAAGTGGACAACCACTTGGGTCAGCGACAAGGCTCGTGGCGAAGCCCCCACGTACGACGCTAAAGAATTGCTCACCAAAATGGCCGAGTGTGCTTGGCACTGCGGCGATCCCGGGGTTCAGTACGACACGACGATCAACAAGTGGCATACCTGCCCGAACTCCGGCCCCATCAACGCCAGCAATCCGTGCAGCGAGTATATGTTCCTCGATAACACGGCTTGCAACTTGGCCAGCATCAACTTGATGAAGTTCCGCCAAGCGGATGGTACTTTTGACGTTGATGGTTTCACAGCCGCTTGCCGCCTGTTTTTCATCGCTCAGGAAATTCTCGTCGGTCACGCCAGCTACCCAACCGAACGCATCGCCGAGAACAGCTACTTGTTCCGCCCTCTCGGACTTGGTTATGCCAACCTCGGCAGTCTGATTATGACTCATGGTGCGGCTTACGATTCCGATGCTGCTCACGGCGTGTGCGGATCGCTTACGGCACTCTTGCACGGAGCCGCGAACTTGACCAGTGCTGAGATGGCTGGAGTAGTGGGACCGTTCGAATGCTACGAAGAGAACAAAGAACCGATGCAGCGTGTCATGCGCATGCACCGCGATGCTGTGGAAGACATCAACGACGGCAGTCCCGATTACCTGAAGGACGCTGCTCGCCAACTGTGGGACAAAGTCATCGAACTCGGCAATCGTTACGGCTACCGCAATGCTCAGGCAACCGTACTCGCGCCGACCGGCACGATCAGCTTCATGATGGACTGTGATACGACCGGTATCGAGCCTGACATCGCACTCGTCAAGTACAAACAACTAGCCGGCGGCGGGATGCTCAAGATCGTCAATCGATCCGTCAAGCTCGGTCTTGAAAATCTCGGCTACACGCCGGATCAAGTGGCCGCGATCATCACCTATGTGGATCAGAACGACACCATCGAAGGCGCTCCGTTCCTTCAAGACGAGCATTTGTCGGTGTTCGACTGTGCATTCAAACCCGCCAAAGGCACGCGCAGCATTCCTTGGCAAGCTCACGTGCAGATGATGGCCGCCGCGCAACCGTTCCTTTCTGGCGCGATCAGCAAGACCGTCAATATGCCCAACGATGTCGCGCCGAAAGATATCGCCGACGCGTACTTCTGGGGTTGGGAACTGGGCCTCAAAGCGATCGCGATTTACCGCGACGGTTCGAAGCAAAGCCAACCGCTGAACACCCAATCGGAAGTTGATAAGGCGGCGGACAAAGCCGACGCAATGACCGAAAAGATCGTTTACAAACCGCGCCGCGAACGATTGCCGGACACCCGTCAATCGATCACGCACAAGTTCAACATCGCTGGCCACGAAGGCTATTTGAATGTGGGCTTGTACCCAGACGGGCGCCCTGGGGAACTGTTCATCACCATGGCCAAGGAGGGTTCGACAGTGGGTGGTCTAATGGACAGCTTTGGCACCGCCATTTCCATGTCACTGCAATACGGCGTGCCGCTCGAAGTGCTCGTGAACAAATTCAGTCATACGCGGTTCGAACCGATGGGGCACACCACGAACCCAGAGATTCGCATCGCCAAGAGCATGGTCGATTACATTTTCCGCTGGATGGGCATCACTTTTCTCGCCGGCTACCGCGAAGCCTCCACCGGCCAAATGAAATCCGAACCGGTGGCAGCCATCGCCAATGCTTCAGCAACTAGTGCTGCCGCAACCAGCGCTGCAGCGGCTACCACACCGAAGTCGAAGATCGCTCCTTCGAAGTCGGCCGCCAACCAAGCAGCGACTTCGAAGCGACCGCAAGCCAACGGCAACGGCGCGTTAGAAGTGGCTGAAGAATGTGTCACAGCCGCGTGTTACAACGGAAGCGTCGCCACAATTGACGCCAAGAGTCTCGAGCGCGCCGGCGCCATGATGCCCGAAACCAATGGCAAAGCCGGCGGAACTCGCGATTCCCAGTTCGCTGGCTTCCAGAGCGACGCGCCCAGCTGTGACAACTGTGGTTCGATCACAGTCCGCAACGGCAATTGCTACTTATGCCACAATTGCGGTAACTCGATGGGCTGCAGCTAAGGCCACTAGCCGCACCAATCGAACCACACTCAAAGCCGCCGGTTATCAAGCCGGCGGCTTTTTTTCCCATCAAAATTCCGTTTTGGTAAACTAGCCACGAGTCTCGAAGTTGTGGTCGCTTGCATCGACGCCTAAATTGCCATGCAAATCCATTCTTTCGACCGCATTCAGCCAGCAGGCAAAAATACTAGTCTCTGCGGACCTTTGTCTCGTTGTCTCGTTCCCAAGCTCCGGCTTGGGCAGACTTTCGGAAGTTAGAAGCGAGTTGCGAAAACCGAGAGCTAATATTTGAGATTTAACATTTGAGCGATTTGAAAATGTTTTGCTCCCTCGCCCCGGTACTCCGGACTTCAGTCTGCACGTCAGTTGCTGCAACCGGTTGATTGTTCAATTCAATATCGGCGTTCATCGTAAAATCTCCTAACGGTAAGTAAGTGCCTCAAGCGGTGACGCCGGGAAGCGTTTTTCAATCTGGAACTGAGGTTTGTTAATCTTCCGCGCTAGCTGCTGTGTGAGCGGCTGGTGTTAGCGCATTTGTGAGCCGTTCGCGCTAGCGTCGGGTCTCGAAGTTCTGGTCGTTCACTGTTGGTGGTCTAGCCAATTGCAATGCGTTCGCCGTGAATTGTTTGGAATTGGGCAGTCACCGATCATGTTGCGTCGTTCACTCCGAAACCCACGGTTAGCGCCGCTGGTAAGCAAGTTAAGACTGAAACAGATTGGGTTCTAGCTCAAATCGACCAAGTGCTTGGCTCCTCACCATCAGGCCCCTCATCCCCCGGCCCCTTCTCCCCGGAGTACCGGAGAGAAGGGGAGTAGCGGATATTCTACGGTACTTCATTTTTATATTTCTGGGTCTCCAATCTTATCCCCAGCCAAGACGCCCCGACTGCAAGTGAATGATCTCCTGAGGCGAGGTCGTTGGCACGCGAAACTCGACCAGCAAGGTTACAACGACGAGCGGTTGGCGGTAATTGACAACGTGATGAATGCAGGGATGGTTTGATCTTGCATACCTGGGGACAGAAGATGAAACTTCATGCCCACGTGCACATCATCATGACCGCTGGTGGAGTATCAAGCGACAAGACGCAGTGGATCAATATCGACTCGACGCATCCAGCCGCGCAGAACGATATCGCCAACTGCCACAATCCGAGTATACAAGGCCTGAATATGATGGCTCGAAGCGAGTGAGCAACTACTTGAGCGGCTATGTCATCAGCGCTGGATCGTATTATCGAGGTGAGCCGTCGGCGCTAGCCGCGGGTTTCGAAGTTGTGGGCGTGCAAAATCAGTGATTCATCCAACGGCAATCTCTTCGCCGCGAATCGCTCGCCATTTGGGAGGCACCAATCATGTAGAGTCGCCCACTCCGAAACCCGCCGAATGGCGAGTCCCAGCAGCATGGATGACCATCGCGTCTTCGGGCTGGGCTCATGGTTAGCAGTGACCATCCATTAGCCCATTAAACCCCTTAGCCAACCGCATGCCATAACAACTAACTGCGTGGAATCTATTTTTCCGATTCCGAAGTGGAGGTCTCAGTGACTAGGTTTTTCCAGGATTTTGAACCATGTTTTTATGATTCTTTTGCATTGTACGGCAGCGAATGAAACAACTGAGCAAAAGGCCAGATGTCCCGCGACATAGAAAATGGCAAAAACACGATACTCCGGAAAAAACAACCCAACATACGCAATAAATAATGGTAAATGATGAATGTAATTGACTTGACGATATTCGACTATAGGAATAAATATTGTGAGGCAGAAACAGCAAACAAAGAAGGCTAACATGAATCTACTGCGATTCCTTGCCGATCGCATTTCACTTGCACCAACGCCAGTAGCCCCGTAGGGGTTTATGTCAACCATTAACAGTTCCCCTCCATCGTAGCTCTTAAGCCGTTCCGGCCGATTCTAGACTTTAGCAACGCAAACGATACCCGCTGGAACTTGAGCCGGTAGCTGGAGCTTGGGAACGAGTTAGACGTTGAACAAGAAGTGACAGATGTCGCCATCGCGCATGATGTAGGTTTTGCCTTCTGTGCGAAGCTTGCCCGCTTGACGGATTTCTTTCTCACTGCGGTACGTTTCTAGATCTTCTAGCGAGTAGATTTCACAGCGGATGAAACCGCGTTCGAAGTCGGTATGAATCACACCAGCAGCTTGGGGGGCGGTCGAACCCACTGCTACTGGCCAAGCGCGAACTTCTTTCTCGCCGGCGGTAAAATAGCTTTGCATACCCAAGGTCTTATAAGCTTCCCTGGCAACGATGGCCAGCGCGGGCTGGGTCAGACCGACGGATTCCAACATTTCTTTGCGATCGGCATCGTCCAATTCTGCCAGTTCAGCTTCCAATTTAGCACATACGGGTACAACGCTAGCACCGATTTGCGTTGCGTAATTCCGCACTGCAGTGGCCAGTTTTCCTTCGCCGAGCAGATCGTCTTCGTCGACGTTGGCAATGTAAAGAATTGGCTTCGCCGTCATCAACCCGTAACTCGAAATGGCTTTCGCTTCGACTTCGGGCAGAACCAATTTGCGCAGCGGTTGGTCTGTGGCGAGGTGTTCCATGCAGCGACCAATGGCGGCCACACGCAATTTTGCTTCCTTATCGCCGCTTTTCGCGCTCCGTTCGGCTTTTGGCAAGGCGTTTTCCAAGCCCTGAATATCAGCCAACATTAACTCGGTCTCGATCGTTTCCATATCGGAAACCGGGTCGACTTTGCCGGCCACGTGAATCACATCCGGATCCTCAAAGCAACGCACGACTTGGAGGATCGCGTCCACTTCGCGAATGTGACTAAGGAACTTATTACCTAGTCCCTGGCCTTCACTCGCACCACGCACGATGCCCGCGATATCGACCAACTTGAGGTAGGCGGGCACGAGCTTCTTGGGAGTAATAATGGCGGAGATTCGCGCCAACCGGTCATCCGGAACGCTGACGATCCCTTCATTCGGCTCAATGGTGCAAAACGGATAATTCGCTGCCGCAGCCGCTTGAGTACTGGTCAGCGCGTTAAACAGCGTACTTTTGCCCACGTTTGGCAGGCCGACAATTCCAGCTTCCATAACATCCACGTCGCGAAGGTTTTACAAAAATACTAACTTAGTTCGATGACCAAGTGGTTTCCCAAAGTTTTTAGCTAATAGTTGCCATGCTTTTAGCTAGGCTTTGTCTCAAAAGGGGTCTGACCCTTTGGAGGGCATGCAAAATCCTTGTCAATAGAACAAGCCCGGAGAGGGTCAGACCCCTTTTGAGA
>JANLQO010000349.1:0-15340 GCA_031367855.1 Planctomycetia bacterium
CCTGAGCAACGCCGCGCTAGATGCCCAAACTCGCGATGTTCAAACTCTCGATACGCAAGAGGCGAAGAATGTCAATTTTGAGGACTTCTTCGTCGACAAGGCACTTCGCGTCGAACTCTATAACTGTGGTGACGCGGCTGCCCAATTACCTTACGATGTAATTGTTGTGGTCGTGAACACGGATCGCTATGGTGGCGGAGGCATGGTCTTGGATTATTGCACCGTGACGGCCGACAACGCGCACAGCAATGTCGTCTTTGTTCACGAGTTCGGACACACCTTTGGCTATTTGGCTGACGAATACATCGGCAGCGTTTCGTACAACGACATATATCCTGCAGGCATCGAGCCGCTAGAGCCAAACATTACGCGTGAGACCAACCGCGAGCGGCTGAAATGGGGCGCTTTACTTACTCCCGAGGTGCCTGTACCCACGCCGCATGACGCCGAGAACGCAGCCAATTTGGTCGGTGCTTTCGAAGGTGGTGGATACGTCAAGCACGGGATCTTTCGGCCACAGCTCCGCTGCTGGATGGGAAGCCTCGACCCAAAGCAGGGTCTGTGCGTGGTCTGCCAAGCGGCGGTTACCCGGATGATAAATTACTATGCGGATTAAAGTTTCGTGAGTTTCTTTGCAGGCCAGCCATACACCCCGCGTGCGAGTCGTTTTATAGGCCAGGAAGCGAAAAAAAAGAAGACGAAAAAAGGACCGCCCCAGTCAATGGGTCGGTCCTCAGTCGGCTTTTGCAGCGTTGGGCAAAGTAAAGCCAGTATTTGGCAAGCTTACTTGTCTACTTATTTAGGAGCGTCAACTGCGTCTTTGGGAGCTTCGACAGGAGCTACGGCACCGTCCTTGGGAGCTTCACTAGGGGCTGCTGCACCGTCTTTAGCGGCTCCATCACCCGCTGGAGCGCCATCACTGGCAGGAACGGCCTCTTTCATTGCGTCTACAGCACCGCCACCGGCTGATTTGGTCGCTTCTTTGTCTTTCTGCGTAGCAGCAGGACTACAGCCAGCGAAACTGATACACAGCAGGGCAGCCAAACAGAGTAACTTCTTCATCGCTAAACCTTTCGAACCAACTTGTGGAATCTCAAAACCTGGGGAGCGTGATTGAACCGATGCGTCGGTGCAAATTCCCCTACACGATTGAGGATTCGTTCGCGAAGGCGAATATTCCCGTCGTTGGAGACTTTTCCTGCAAAAAAAGATTTTTGTGCCGCGACAAAGAAATGGCTTTGGCAGCAATTGCGGAGGGGACCGTGCGCGGCACAAAAAAACGGCCCCAGCAACTTGCGTCGCGGGAGCCGTTTTGAAGTTCAATGGGCTGATACCCAATTTACTGTGGCGGAATAGGTTCCGTAGCCTCCGGCTCGAGTTCCTCTGGCGTCGGCTTCACCACTGAAGGCTTCAGTGGCTTGACCGAGCCGGGCGAAACCGGATTCAGTTGATCCGGCACAACGGGACGATCTGTTTCGGCACCGAAAAACGACGAAAGGTTGAGCGGAGCCGGCGCGGATTGGTTGTAGATGTAATCTGCATCCAAAGCTTTGGTGATCCGTTGCTCAGCTTCACGCAAGTGAGCTTTGGTGTAGGGATCGAGCGAGTCGGCGCTATCCTTTAACGCAGTGCTGATCTTTTCCTTCAGATCGGTTAATTGCATCATGCACAGATTCGAAATAGCCTTGTAGGCGGCTGAGTTGCCGTTCTTGGGCAAAGTCAAATCGATGAGGCGCTCCAGGTGCTCGCGCTGCAAGTTGCGGCGGAGGCTGCTGATCATCGGTTGCCGCGTGTTGTGCTTACGTTCAACCTTCTTTGCCAATTCGCTCCAAATTTCATTGGTGACCGAATCGAGCAATTCTGGCAAGGTAAACGCATCCTCGTTCTCTGGCACACGGAATTCGTTGTCGTATACTCGGCGCAGCACCGTAGCATTCATCAACGAAGTTAACGCGGAGGCTTGCATCGAGAGGATGCGATCATGTACGGGCCAGGTAGGATCGCCTGAGAAGCTGCCGGACATAAAGTCCTTCGTCAACCTTTGTAACAACTCGGGGGTAAGCGCATAAGACTTGTCACGGAACGTTGTTTCCAGCACAAAGTGAAGCGCGTCGCGCTGCATCTTCGACGGCACTACTTGGATCGGCAATCGCTCTTTAGGGTCGCCCTTCTTATCGCGATTGACGAACGCACCACCGATCCAGTTAGCCATCATGCTGACGTTCTTCATCTGGAGGCTAAGTGTCAATTCGTAACCTTTGCGAGCCTTCGTCCAGCTCTCGCCATCCTTGACATAATCACTCAAAAGTTTCTTGCGGAAACGTTCGACCAAGACGATCTGTTCGTTGGCAAAATCCAGCGGATTTTCGCTGAAGTCATAGCGTCGGGCTAAAGGATCTGGCCCAATCGTATCTTCATCGGTTGCAAACGAGAGTTCAGGTTCACTGACGCGGGCCAAAATCGGCTTCAGATCTTTTTCAAAAGTGTAGCCGTATTCGATCGCCCAGTAGTCATATGGACCAAGTTCCAACATGCCGTAATCGCCTTGAACCTCGCCGTCGACCAATCGCAGGTTGAGCGGCAGATAATCCATTACCGATCCGGCGAACGATTTCTTGCCTTTGACTTCCGCACTGTTGATCTTATTAAGCGTGTAAATGCTCGAGGCTTTGAAGTTGTGGCGCAGGCCAAGTGTGTGACCTACTTCGTGCGCAACCAAATCAGCCAGCAACGGACCAACGAAAGCTTCTGGCATTCCGTCAACCATCGCTTCTTCGGGCTTTTTCGCATCGGACTTGGTGTCTTTAGGCTTATCGGGCTTGCTGTCAGCTTTTGCGTCTTTATCGTCAGGCTGCGTCGGCTTTACATCCTTAGACTCTTCTTTGCCATCCTTTTCTTTGCCATCCTTTTCCTTGGCTTCAGCTTCCGCTTTCTCTTTGGCCTTCTTCTCTTTTTCCTTGTCTTCTTCGTCATCGGGGTTGAGAATTGCTTCTTTGCCCATTTCGAGCAACATACGCATTACAGCAGTGTCCATTCGCCGACCCTGAGCCGCGAGGCACAGACCGTTGGTTTGACTGTGGCGACCCACCAAGCCGTCGAGCAGATCGTCGCCCATGAGCGGCGTGTGATTTTGCGTCAACAATGAACCCCCGTTGGGCTGGTACAAGCGCGCACGGTTCATAGCCGCAATTCGCGATTGATCGTTGGGATTTGCAAAGCGAACACGCGGATCCCAATTCGGATGTTCGGACAACCAGGCTTCCGTTTCTGGCCCCATGCCTTCCGTTGCAATCAACGGCATATAGTCGGCAAATTCCTCGTTGAAATAACGAATCCAGCCGTCAGTAAGTACCACATCAGCGTCCAAGATCTGTCCGGTCTCTGGGTGCACGCGGCTTGGTCCGATGGCCGTGCCTTGGTTGTTGTTGAGCCAACGAATAAAGTTATAACGCACGTCTTCAGGATCTTTGTCCATGTGCGCTTTGGTTGTCGCGTCTTGATAGAGGACTTCGATTGCATCAGAAATCCCTACTTTTTCAAAGGCTTTGTTCCAGAACTCGATACCTTGCTTTACCCAGCGACGGTAACGAACCGGAGTCGTGTGTTCGATGTAAAAGCGAATGGGTTCCACCGGTGGCGAAATGCGCAGTGAAGGGTCGCGTTTTTGCAGATGCCATCGATTGATGAAGTTGATATCAACTTCGTCCTGCTTGTATTTGCCGTAATCGGCGTAAGAAGTTGTAAAGTAGCCGATACGTTGGTCTGCTACGCGTGGCGAGTAACCAGTGCTCGCGGGAATTTCGCTGATCGAATAGTAGAGCGTCTGTAACTTGCCATTACCGTCCGGCAATTCCCAAGCAAGTTCGATATTGTTGGGAAACGCTTTATGCTTGACTAACTTCGCGAGGCCCGGGTTGCGGCTGCGGCCGGCTGAACCAAAGAAGACTGACGCGTTGCCGACGAGCAATTGGTCGCCATCAACGATGAAACCGCCTTTGGGAGAGATTCCGAGAATCGGCAAATCGAGCAGCACTTCGGCAGTGAACAATCGCTTGACCGAATCCTTTGATTCGTTGTCGCCGTTGGAACGGATGGATACGTTCGGGCTAATCAAAGCCATGCGCTTGTTATACTGTCGCCATTGGACGTAAAAATCACCTGCTTGTAGACCCGCGAAGATCTGACCGCTGGCAACCGTGAGACCGATAAAGTACTTTTTCTCGGTGTAGTTTTTTGGAATTTCAAGCAGCAACTGGCCTTCTTTTTCTTTAATGTACACGTCGTACATTGTCCGGCCATCTTCCGGAGCGGGCTCAATCTTGGTGTAACCTTCGATGACTTTGTCGAATGGTGGGTAATCTTCAACAGCTCTCGCTGTGTTAAGTCCGCTGAAAGCGGTCAGCAAACCGACAAGCAAGCCGCTTGTTGCAAATTGTTTCTGCCAGCTCATTGAGTCGAGCCCTCTATAGTGAAGGAACGGTGAAGAAATCTTGGAATCAACTTAAGTCTTCAATCTAACGATCACATGCTATTTTAGACACAGTGCACACATTCAGCCGCATGGTAGGAACTGAAAATGTAGGTCCATTTCCTGGGATTCGCAAAATTTTAACTGCAGCATTTTGCTGCGTTGTAGATTTTCGCCCGCGCAGATGCATCCCAAATGGTACCCGGAGCATATGCCCAAAGCACTTTGGGTGCGGGCAACCGCTAAAAACTCCACAATCCGCCGCCCACGAATGTGGCAAGCTGCAAATCCGGCAGAATCTGGCCAATCCCCGCTAAACGGTTACTTGAGTTTTGACTAATATAACTGTTCTGGAGGCAGTTTTGGATCCAGAAACTTACCAGGTTTTCGCGTTTCGCAGGGTCATTTTGGGGTAAATCTGGATTTTTACATGTTAGATGAAGCCGCGCGAGAGATCACATTAGCTAAAGCATTGTCAGCGCCATCGCGCAACGCCCAGAAATTCGACCCGAAACTAACACGTGTACGGGTTGTATTGCCTGCTTACAACGAGCAGGACGCCCTGGAAAAACTCGTGGAGCGCATCGTGCAAACGCTTGGCGAAACGCCCTGGCAATTCGACATCCTCATTGTCGATGACGGCAGTAGTGATCGCACAGTCAGCGTGGCTCGCAGACTACAAGAATTCTACCCAGTTAAACTGGTTTGCCACTCAGTCAACAAGGGTCTCGGCGCGGCCATCACTACGTGTTTGACAAGCGGAATCGAAGGGCTCGATGCAGACGATATTGTAGTGGCCATGGATGCTGATAATACGCATCCACCTCAGTTGATCGCGCAAATGGTGCCCATGATTCGCGAGGGTTACGACATCGTAATCGCGTCGCGCTTTCAGCCCGGCGGACGTGTGGTGGGCTTGTCGAGGCACCGCGAATGGCTGAGCGTTGGGGCACGGATCATGATGCAAGCCGTTTTCCCAATCAGGGGATGTCGCGACTACACTTGCGGCTATCGCGCTTATCGCGTTGGCATGCTTCGCGACGCAGTAATTCGTTTAGATGGACAGTTAACGCGCGAGCAGGGATTCGCGTGTATGGCTGATCTGCTGCTGACCCTGAACGGCCTCGGCGCAGTGATCGGGGAAGTCCCCTTGCTGTTGCGCTATGATTTCAAACGAGGCGCGAGCAAGATGAGGATCTTCCAGACCGTTCAACGCACAATTCGAATGACAATGCGGCATCGATTTGGTCGGAAAGTAGACTAACTCAGTGATACAACTATCGAATGCAACACCGCCCAATCCGCAACAACACCTGCAACAAAAGAACTGGCAACAAAAACACTGGGCTGTGGTCGGTGGCGGTATGCTCGGCTTGGCGACCGCTTGGCGACTGGCGCAGCGCGGTGAGAAGGTTACGGTACTCGAAGCTGCGTCCGAACTGGGCGGTCTAACCAGCGCATGGACGCTGGGCGACACCAGCTGGGATCGTTTTTATCACGTTACATTGCTTTCCGACACGCGCCTGCGCACGCTGCTGGAAGAAATCGGACTAGAGAAAGAAATTCGTTGGGTGCAGACTCGTACCGGTTTTTTTAGCAGCGGCAAGCTCTATTCACTTAGTAGTTCATTCGACTTTCTCAAGTTTCCGCCCCTTTCTTTGTGGCAAAAATTCCGGCTCGGCAGCACCATTTTCTACGCTTCCAAGCTGCGCGATTGGAAGGCCCTTGAAAGGATTCCCGTCGACAAGTGGCTACGCAAGTTAAGCGGAAAAAGCACTTTCGAAAAAATCTGGTTGCCATTGTTAAAAGCCAAATTGGGCGACGCTTACCAACGCACCTCTGCCGCGTTTATTTGGTCGTACATCGATCGCATGTATAAGGCTCGCCGCAGCGGTATGAAACGCGAGATGTTTGGATACGTTCCAGGTGGTTATCGGCGTATTTTGCAAGTACTGGGTACTGCCCTCGAGGCGCGTGGCGCCCACATCGCCACAGCCAGTCCGGTGACCAGAGTCGTCCGCAATCCAGGCAGCAATCAGTTATATGTGACATGCGGGGTCGGCGAAAAGGAACGCGTCGAGAAATTCGATTTCGTCGTCATGACCGCGCCGTCGCCGATCATCGACAAAGCCTGCATCGGCCTGAACGGTCACGAACGCCAACGATTAAACGGTGCCGAATATCTTGGCGTTGTCTGCACTTCATTGCTGCTCGATCGACCCCTCGCAGGTTACTATGTCACGAACGTTATTGACTCCTGGGTTCCATTGACCGGGATCATCGAAATGGGTGCGATCGTCGAACCGAGGTACATGAATGGTCATTACCTCGTTTATTTGCCACGTTACTTAATGGCCAACGATTCCGGTTTTGACGAACCCGATGAATCGATTCACCAGCGCTGCCTGGCAACGCTCGAGCGGATGTATCCGGACTTCCATCGATCGCAAGTCTCGGCGATTCAAACCGCCCGCGCGAAACATGTGATGGCCCTGCCCACGTTGAAGTACTCAGAGCAGCTTCCGCCGGTCGTATGCAGTGTCTCTGGTCTCTACCTACTCAATTCCGCGCAAGTCACCAAAGGGAACTTAAACGTCAATGAAACCATTGAAATCGTCGAGCGTGAACTTGAGAAATCTATCTGGCCGGATTCGCAAGCACTCGCTGGCGCTGGAATAGTGTGATGGAACCCATGCAAGTTTCCAGCCTCAGCCTGCCAAAACGAAGATTTGCTAGTTACGGGAATCGATTTACAAGGTAGAATTTAGGAAAAGTGAAGAAGTTTTTGAAAGTAACCATTAGGAACATATGCAATCCAATCTGCTAGACATGGAACCCATTGCCGAAATTACCCCCCCAATTCAGCCTGAAATAACCTCCTTCAAGCAACTTGATCTTTCGCCCGTGATGTTGCGGTGCCTCAAGAAATTGGGCTACGAAACACCCTCTCCCATTCAGGCTCAGGTCATTCCAGCGGCCCTGGATTCACAGGATATTATTGGCCAAGCTCGAACGGGCACCGGCAAAACCGCCGCTTTTGGCATTCCGATTCTCGAATTGCTGGACCCGTTGCGTGAGAGTCGCAACCCTCAAGCTCTCATTTTGGTGCCAACCCGCGAGTTGGCCGAACAGGTATTCCAAGAGATCGAACGATTGGCTTGGGGCTGCCCAACCGCTTGTGTGGTGCTCGCCGGTGGCAAACACATGCGCCGCCAGATGCAACAACTTCAAGACGGTACACAGATCGTGGTCGGCACGCCTGGTCGGGTGATGGATCACATCCAACGCGGTACGTTCAAGACCGACGACCTGTGGTGCGTGGTGCTCGACGAAGCCGACCGGATGCTCGACATCGGATTTCGGCCCGCTATCGAGAAGATTTTGCGTCGGTGCCCAAAAGATCGCCAAACGATGCTCCTGAGCGCGACCATGCCGCTGGAAATTCGACGACTGACCGAACGCTACTTGCAAGACCCAGTTCACATAAATTGCTCGTCGACGAACGTTTCGGTCGAGACGATTGAGCAGCGTTACTTCAGTCTCCGCAAAGATGAGAAATTCGACACACTGGTCAAGCTGCTGTTACGCGAAGAACCGAAGCAGGCGATTATTTTCTGCCGCACTAAGCGTGGCACCGACCGACTGTGTTTGGAGCTACAAAAGGAACTGCGTCATCATGCAGCGACCGCCAATGTGCGCTTAGATTGCATCCATGGCGATATGAACCAACGCGATCGCGACCGTGTGTTTGCCGATCTGCGTAGTGGTAACTTGCAAATTCTGGTGGCCACGGACGTTGTCGGTCGCGGGATCGATGTATCGACCGTTTCGCACATCATCAACTTTGACATTCCACTCGACTGCGACGATTATGTTCACCGTGTGGGTCGAACGGGCCGCATGGGCCGCGACGGCATCGCCTTCACTTTCGTCACCGCCGACGAAGGTGACCAACTGACTTCCATCGAATTGAATATTAACCGCTTACTGATTCGAGATTCACTCAACCCGGAAGAATTGAATCAACCCGCGCGGACGCTTCCCGTCTCAGGCGGTAATGGCGCAGCACATACGACTGCACCCAAAAATGGTGATGCTGACCTTGAAGCTGCCGGCGAACCGGTCGTCGAGTTGCCCAAGAAGCGCCGTTTATTCCCAGTCCGTCGCAAGGCTGGTCGCAGATAGTAAGCCAGATCGTTGAGTTGAACTTAAGCAGACGCGATGCTCCGCCGTCGCGTGCCTTGGCTTGCATCACGGCGGAGGTGCGTCGTGGTAGGCCGGAATGAGCCCAAGCTTGAGATGCCCCATGACAGGTCGACCGCCGAGCACATTGGCAGCCCGTCGACACTCAACAAATTCATCACCACTCAATAAGATCAAATGGGTTGCGATTCGTTCCTCTGGAATATCAAATAGCTCTGAGACGACTCGCGCATATATTTCTAACTGCGGGCGGTGATGGTCGATTCGATCTTGAACCCATAGTAGCGTCATGTTGTCGTCATACGCGTCGGTTTTGAAGTCGATGATCTCAGCCGCATAGGGCCGACCGTCCTTCAGCAGCACTACCAACCGGTCGATAGTTCCGGCTATTAAGCGATCGTTCATCACCAAGTTGATGACTCGTTCGTTGTCGATCTCGACACGGTCAGGTACCTCACCGAACATGTTACGGCTGTAACGCTGCTTGCCGAGCGCTTGTCGCACGCTTCGTAACTGCAACATCGACCCGAAGGATTCGATCAACTTGTCGATGTTCAAATGCCGCAGTTCTTCAGGAGTGACTGCCGTTAAAGCGACCTTGCGCAGCGCCACAGGGTCTAATTGATAATCATCCAGCCATCGAATCTGCTCGAAGAATGCATGTATGATCGTACCGAAGCTCGCACCGATACATTGACTGTACGAAAATGCATTCGCCAGCGGCACCGGCTCGAAGGTCTGACCCATGGTCGACGGTGCGGCCACGCGCAAACTGCGAGGTGGAGCCGAAGCGGCGTCGCTACGTAGCGAAATTCGACGCGAGGGCGATTCCTGCGGTCCCGCTTCGGCAACCTCCTTCGTGGACAGTTGCGAAAACCACTCCGGATCGCCCAGCTCAAATAAGACCGCCTCAGCTTTGCCCGCCTCATCCTTGTTGGTCGCCAACACCGATTGTAGTAGTGAATCAAAATTCTGCCGCTGATCCGCCCCTGCCGGGTGCGTCGACAGGTACAACGCGCAACGCGCTCGCGTCATCGCTACGTACAACAAACACAGTGACTCGTAAACGCCCCGCGCCTTGGTCTGCTTAAAAGCCGACTGCCAACTCTCAGGTAACGTCTTTTGAAGCGCTTCGTTCATATACCGCAGCACACCACTGGGCGGCTCCGTTGGATTATCACCGCGCAGTACCAGCATCGGCGTCATCGGCGCGAATTCAATCGCCAAATCTGGCAAGAACACCGCGTCGAACTCCAAGCCTTTGCTTTTGTGAATCGTCATGACTTTGACTTGCGCCTCAGTGGGTAACGCAATCCGCTGATCCATTACTGAGCGTTCAAAATCCGAAAGCCGACTCACTCCGGACGCTTGAAACTCGAACGCACTTCGCACCAATTGCTTCAGCCGATGTTGATCCCACCACGACAAATCGTTCGCCAGCCAGTTGGCGACCATCTCGACCGTTCGACCCAAACCAAACCGTGCAACCTGTGCGCGAAACCAATTGGCCACCGTATGCGGTTCCGAGCGCGGGTCTGCCGGCAAATATTGTACAAGCGGCGAAGAGCCCACATGGAAGGCACAGATGCCATCGCCTGGATGATCGGCCAAATGCACCAGCGACAAAACTAGTTCAACCGCTGCGGAATCGGTTAGTGGATTACCGCCGTCTTGGCTCGCAGCAATCCCGCGATCGCGCAGCAAAGCGATCATCGTCGCCACGTCCGCATTGCGTCGGAACAGCACGCCGACACTGGAACCCGACTTCGCCGTCAAATCCGCGATCTGCGTTGCGGTGAACTGCATGAACGCATATCGCTTTTCGTCAGGCGTTAGATTTCGATCGATCGCTGGCCCATTTTGCAAACGCACATAACCCTTCAAATCCTCGCGCGATGTGCGATGCTTTGGAAACCGTTCTGACCAAGCCCGCGCTACATGATCACAATCCGCAAAATTCGAATGTTGCGGCAAGTTCTGAAAGACCTCGTTCACCACTTCGATCACTTCCGGACTGCTGCGGAAACTATCGTTCAGCTGCGATTGTTTTACGCTACTTAGTGACGATGTGACGCTGTCAAAAATCTCTGCCACGCCACCCCGCCAACCATATATCGCTTGCTTCGAATCGCCCACACAGAAGAACGAATGCTCGCGGTCCGCTTCGCCCGCCAGCGGACCCGCCAACGGTTGCAAAATTCGCCACTGCTCAGGCGAAGTATCTTGAAATTCATCCAACAAAAGGTGACTCACACCGCAATCTAGTCGAAGTTGCATCTGTCGAGGATCGACTGAGCCACCCACCTTGCTCGGCAACATCCACTTCGACAACAAGTAGCTAACATCGCTAAATGCCAACGTCCGCTGCCGCTTCACCAGCGAACTATATCGTTCGTCATAGGCCTTGAGTACTTCATAACTGGCCATCGTTTGTGCTCGCCGAATCGGCAATAGCGTCGCCGCAGCCGCCTCGCGCAGCGTATTCAGTGCCGCCACATAACTTGCCGGCAACTCCGTCCTGTAATAGGTCGGTGTAAGCGCATCCAGGTTTTTATACACACCGTGCTGGATCACACCCTCCCATTCACCACACACAGCAAACGACAGCAGTCGATCGAGCTCACGCAGCACGTTCTTGTTCGTTATTGATGGATCATTAAACGCTGCCAGCGCCGCTGTGACAGCACTGGCCGTCGGAGGAGATGGCAGCGGCGGTTGATCCCAATCCTCCTCCTTCGTTACGCGATAGGCGCCAAAACCCGCACGCACCGTGCTGACAATCTGTTCAGCCACCTGACGTTGCGATTCGCCTTTCGCCAACATCCGTACTAAGTTCACCAAGGTCTTGCGGTCGTGACTATCCAGCATCTCCTGTACGGCTTGCATTTGCATCGCTGGCTCTTGCACCGGATCGAGTGCCGACCAACCCGGAGGCAACATCATTTCTAGGCTAAACGTCCTGGCGATTTGTGCAAAAAAACTATCCAGCGTGCTGACACGGAATCGATGCAGTTGACCCGTGACGCGCCGCAGCGCCGCCAAACACGCTGCCGGCGAAGTATCGACACCCTTAATGTGTGTCGACAACTCGGTGCGTTTGGCTTCGTTGACACACGCCTGCGCCAGCCGCTGCAACACGCGTTGCATGATCTCACCGGCCGCCTTGCGCGTGAAAGTAGTTGCCAAAACATGATCGACTTCTTGTCCCGATAGGATAATTTGTAGCAATCGATTGCTCAGTTGAAACGTCTTGCCGGTTCCCGCCGATGCGCGGATAAGCAGCGGTTCGAATTTTACTGCAGCCGACTTCAACTGCCCGCTTGCGTGCCCTGCCAACAACTGCTGAGCCTCACGCACGATTGCACTCGAGAGTCGCTCGGCTAACCGCCTCGCGACCTGTGCAGTCCGATCCGCAACGAGTCGCATTGGCGCAGCGACTGACACTCGCTGCACGTCCGACTGGCAAATCCGCGCGTAATCATCGAAGTGAACAACCTCCAAATGATCGGGCCAAAACTCGCCCCGCCGAATCTTCGCGGCCGTCTCATTCGCCAGCGCGTCTGCTTGAAGCAATTGCGTGTCAGCGAACTCCGCTTTCACAAACGCCACGTCCCGGACTTGTTTTGGCAATGTGATGTAACCCAGGTCCGGCTCGCCCTGGACCCCCAGTTTCGCTGCGATTTTGCGATACATGGGCAGTTGCAAATCCTTCCAACCATCCTTTTCCGACCAATGCACGGACACTGGGTTGTTGGCCGTTTCGCTCGTCTTGTAATCCCATATTGCCCATCGGTTTTGAGCCGGGTGATAGTCGATACGGTCAATGCGTCCGATCAGCGTCAGCGTGTCCTGTCCGATGCCGAGCCGCAAGTGATCCTGTGCATCGACTCCTTGCTCGACGAACTTGATCAGCCAACCCGCCGCCGCCCGTTGTGCTTGACGTGGAGCGAACGCGCGCAGTCGCATTTCCGCTTGTTCGATCTGAATCAATACGCCCGCAGGTGGCGCGGGGCCAAATTTATCCGCCGCGACTATCTGCAATTGTTTTACTAGGAATTGTTCGACCTCCTCTGGGTCGGTACTCTGACTGACCGGATTCTTGCCCATCATGGCCAGCGTATCGTGCAGTAAGATTCCGAACTTCCGCGCGTCCAACTCCAGGTCCGAGTCGACTTCTTCGCTGAGCTTCAAGACGTGACGCAAGTAGAAGCGATATGGACACGCCAAGTAATCGCGCAGGGCTGTGACCGACAAAGTCGCTGGCACTCTCCCCGCAATTGGCGCCGGCACCGTCAGCCGACTGGCGCCCTTGACCGCTTGCCAACGCTGCACCGTGGGCGGCAGCACATCGATCGCGTCGTCGGATACCAACTGCAAGACACGGCTCGGCAATTCCTCTAACCCACAAGCCAACAACAGGCGACTTGGCACCAACGGATCGCCCTGGTGATCTGCTTTGCCAACCACTATTCGCAAATGTTCGCGGGCGTGCAGAACCACTTGCATGCAATACATATCGCGCGCGTACCGACGGCCGTTGTCCATCATCCCCAACTGACGACGCAACTGGTTCGGCAAAAACGCGTCCGCATTCACACTTTCCGGTACTACGCCATCGTGGACTCCCGTCAATATCAAGACCGGCGCATCGTCGAGCGATAATTCGAGCCACCCGAGCATCTCGATCGCCGTCTCGTTGCTCGGTTCCGGCACGAGTTTGCCCGACGTCGCACGCAAGAGCCAATCGATCAACTCGCCGGCTGTCATCCTCGGCTCCAGCTCAGCGGGTATGTCGCGCAAGCCGACGATCAGCTCGCACAACTGCTTCGCCGCGTTGTAAATCGGTTGATCCGCCGCTGCGTCTAAGTCGCACAGTTGTCCCTCGTATGCCGATTTCAGCACTTGCAACAGCGGTTGTGCCCAATGCGACAGCGGCATCGAGCGAGCTCCCAGCTTACTCAACCATTTTGTTACCGCCCCTGTCACGAGCGTGTAAACATGCGCCCCGTCGACTTTCTCGTTCACATAGTCATCGATCGTCTTGGGCAGCACCTCTTGGCAATAGTGATCGAACTCCGCCAACCAACTGGGCGGCAAATCCAACCGCTGGGACCCGAGTGCGCCGCGACGTTCTGTCGTCGCCATGGGCGCCGTCACACGCTGCGTCCCCAATCGCTGAGTCCCCAATCGCTGAGCCTGCAGCACGTTGCCAATCGCGGGATGCCGTACCAGGGCCGCGAAGCTGGAAAAGTTCCGCTGCTGAACATACTTTCCAATCAGCGACAGCAGGCTAGCCGGTTCCGATTGGCTTAGCGGGGTTCCAGCCCCATTTCGCGCCCTAACATCGCACAACGACAATTGATGCTGCAGGGTCGGTACTAGCGTCGCGTCCGGAATCCCGATCGTCACGTCGCGAGTATGAAACCGATCGCCTAACTCCGCTAAGCAAGCCGCAGTCAACTCAGCTTGATCGGCTGGAGTGTTGCCCACCCACAAACAATCGTCAGACAACTCCAGCACCGCGTCTTGCCATTGCGGGCTGTCCAAACAACCAAATGCATCGAACATGCCGGCATGCGATGGCGGTGCCGCCACCCAAATCTCGACATGCTCTGCAACCGCTTCCAAAAAGCCTCGCTGCGTCTTGTTCAAGTCCACTGCGCCGACGACTAGAATCTGTTTCGTCGTCTGCGGCTCGCGATATTTCAGAGCCATTAACCGCGCGGTTTGAATGTCCCACAAGCCCAACCCATCGAGCTGTCCGAGATAAGTCGCTTGCACTTCAGCCAGCGCTTGCCACCGCGGCGCTTCGGGATGGTCACCCAGGACCTCGGCCACGGCTTGGAAATTCAGCCGATCCGAGGCCAGTTCCCGATGCACCGTCGAGATCAGCTTTCCCAGCTCCAGCCATTGTTCGCTCGCCGTCAACGGCGGCGGTTGCGGCACGATCCTCTGCAGCAGCTCAGGTGCAGTCTTTTGTAATGCCGCGACCCAAGTCAGCACCTGCACCATGTCGCTCGCGAACGGAAACTTAGCCACATAGAGTTCTTCAGGCAGCTGTCCCACCGTTACCATCTGCGGAGGGTACATTACTTTCCGCCCAGCATCTTCCGTCGCGACCCTCTGCTCACGGTTCGCGCGCGTCCCACCCGCCCCAATCGCCCGCAGTGCCAGCAACTCCTGCAGCCGTCGCTTCGCCAGCCCGCTTGGCAGCACGATCAGCACATCGCGCATGTCCCATGCGTCGCCGACCGCGAACTGCCGGAACAGTTCCTCAACCGCCAGCGGTACTGTGGGCTGATCCCAACCAATAAACCGCCGCCGAACCGCCGTTTTCCCCTCACTAGAACCAAAATTCCTTGCTTTTTTCATAGCTTTCGACCCTCACTTCCTTGCATGCTACGCCTAGCCGATGACACCTTTGGTCAAGCCAACGCCAATTCTAACAAAAATCGGCCATGCTAAAGGCTGCTTATTCGCTTCTGACGTTTGGGGAAAATCCTGCAGTGTAGAACGCTTGTCCTCAATATTGGGGACAATTGTTCTACACTGGATCGTTCAGCCGAGGCTATTGGCCGCGAGAGCGGCGTGGGGTACTTGAAAGGCTTCGACAAAGCTCAATCATAAATCTTGTCGTCATCGACCGATTCAGATTCTTCCCTCGCGTCG
>JANLQO010000190.1:0-14816 GCA_031367855.1 Planctomycetia bacterium
CATTGGTAGACAATCTTTACTATAGTTACTACGCAACTCAAGTTATGCGTCACCAAGGCGGACCGGACTGGGAGAAGTGGAATACGAAAATGCGTGAAGACCTGATCAAAACCCAATCAGGCGCAGGTCACGAAGCCGGTAGCTGGTATTTTGAGGGAGGACACGGCAAAGAGGGTGGCCGACTCTACTCTACGGCGATGGCCACGATGATTCTCGAAGTTTATTATCGCCATATGCCTCTCTATACGGAAAAGTCAGCAGACGACGAGTTCGAACTTTAACGCCATGTGGACTGTCTAATCTGCACCCTAAATTAAAAGTTTGCGCGCGAACGAGCGGATGTGTTGCGAGGATTCACTCGCTTGCACTTCGGGCTTGTATTCTCCGTGTTTAGCACAAAGTTGCGCTAACCAACTAGAACGATTGGAACAATATTGAGACAATCGTTCTACTCTCAACCGTGCGTATAATATTTAAAGTGCATTCAAAGGCTCTGAATACTGGTTAAGGAAGCGAGTAATGCGAGAGTCGCCGAAGTTGCGGTCCGTCCCAGGTTGGGCGGCAATTGTCTTCACAGCGTTCGTCATCCAAGTGCTGGCAACAGCCGCCAGCGCACAAACTCGCGGCTTTTCAAGCGGGCCCGCCGAACCTACTTTGGCAATCGGCACGCTGCTTGATCGCTGGCAAGCGATCCAAAATGACTTGCGTGCCACAGTGGGATCCAAACGCCGTCCGGAGTTTGAGTTTCGTATCTTTGCTCGCGAAATTCCTGGAGCTGTTTCTCAAGGCGCGGACAACTTAGAAAGACTCTCAGTCGATCAACTTCCGGGACGCATCATTCTCGTCATGGGCGGCTTGCAAGGCACGACCGCCGCGGCTGAACAATTTGCTATGGCGCTGTGCGAGGCGCTGCATCATCCGCTGGATACGCGGATGGCTGTCTTTGGCTATCCTAACGATGGTTCAATCTGTGAATCGGCCTCTGTCCTGAGCGAGATGCTGGTAGACCTGCATCGCCAGTCGCCCGCAACCAAAGTGTCCATAGTCGCTCACAGTATGGGTGGCTTGGTTGCTCGCTATGCTATCGAACCTATCGCGCCGCAAACCAGATGCCAATTGCCATGTGTTGATCGGCTGGTAATGCTCTGCCCTCCGAATCATGGGTCAGTACTTGCTCAATACGCTGACGCACTCGAATTGCCTGATGCATTGTCCAAAGTACAGGGCGGTTCGTTTTCGTTTGCTCAAGTGCTTGAGTCGTTGGTAAACGATGGCTTGGGCGAAGCGTGCGAAGAACTCGTTCCTGCGTCTCCGTTTCTGCTCGAATTAAATAGTCGCCCACGCGCTGTCGGAGTGCGTTATAGCATCATCGCTGGTACCGGCGGACCCATTACGCCGCTCGTTCGTTTTGCCAGCTCGGTCGCACTTAAGGGAACTCGCGAACGAACTCGCATCAATCAATTGCCCAACGCCAAAGATGCACTGAATCGCGCTAACGAGTTGTTACTGAGTGACGAATTCGCGCAGGGGCTTGGCGATGGAGCCGTTTCGCTGCAATCGGCCACGCTTGCAGGTGTCAGCGAATTCGTTTCGATTCCAATGATTCATGGCGATTGGGCTCAAACCGACAAGCTTCAGGTGCAACTACTCGTGCAGGAAACGGCCAAGTTGCTTGGCCCAATCCAGAAGCTGGTTCAGCCCAGTATTCCCCAACGTGCGAAGTTTTGAGACCATTGACGCCTCGTGGGTCGCTCGGTGACTGCCAAATACCAAAAAAATTCGCGGCCAGCGATTTAGCACTGGACGAAACACGAGCAGCCAACGACCTAAACTTCGAGACCCGTGACTATCGCCAGCGGCTCACATAGCCCCGATACCAAATTGCGAAAATGTTGGGAAGGAACTTTTGCCAGTTCGTTGGCAGACTCAGCCCAGCCATCCCAGCTTTAGCGCAATCGGCCTCGGTACCTGGGGCAAACATTCGAATTCGGTTATCTTTTAGGACTTATCGAAATCGAAAGTCACACAGGGGAAACGCGATGTCAACGGCTCAGATGGGACAACTGGAAAAAATTCTGGTGGCAGGCAAATGGCGAGATTCGAACGCAAGTGAGAGTTTTCAGTCTGCCAATCCGGCGCTGGGCGAACCGTTGCCCGAGCGATTTCCAATCAGTTCATGGTCAGACTGCGAAGCGATACTTAACGCGGCTAGCGTAGCGGCTGAGCAACTGCGTGCGCTGCCGGCCACCAAGATCGCTGCGTTTCTTGAAGCCTATGCGAAACAGATTGAAGCCAACGCGGAACGACTGGTATCGATAGCTAATCTTGAAACCGCACTGCCGATCAAGCCGCGATTGGCTGACGTCGAACTGCCCCGCACGACTGGACAACTACGTCAAGCGGCCGCTGCGGCTTGCAACGGTTCATGGTCGATGCCCACGATCGATACCAAGGCCAACATTCGATCCTGTTACGAGCCGATTGGGCCAGTGTGCGTTTTCGGACCGAATAATTTTCCCTTCGCATTCAATAGCGTTTCAGGTGGCGATTTCGCCGCAGCAATTGCAGCCGGTAACCCAGTGATCGCGAAAGCCAACACTTCGCACCCCGGCGTTACCAAATTGTTAGCTGAGTTAGCGCTTGCAGCAGTCGAAGATACTGGCCTTCCAGTCGGCACAGTGCAGTTGATTTACCGACTTTCACACCAAGACGGTGAACGTCTGGTAGCGGATCATCGTATCGGCGCCGTCGGCTACACGGGCAGCCGCCGCGCAGGATTGGCGTTAAAGGCGGCTGCAGATGCGGCTGGCAAACCGATTTACTTGGAACTATCGAGCGTTAATCCGGTGGTTATGTTGCCTGGAGCGGTGCGTGAGCGCGGTGAAGCTTTGGTCACTGAGTTTGTTACAAGCGTATTGATGGGAACGGGCCAGTTCTGTACTAATCCTGGCATGGTCCTCATGCTTGCCGGCGCGGAAACGGATGCTTTCATTAATGCGGTTGCAGCCAAGTTTGCCTCTGGGACGCCAGGCACCCTATTGTCCTCAGCTGTTAAGAAAACGCTGACCGCCGCCATTCAAACGCTTAGCAAAGCGGGCGCGGAGGTTTTAACCGGCGGTTCAGGCGTGGAGGGCAAATGCAGCGTCGCCAATACGCTACTGCGAATCAGCGGCGCAAAGTTTTGTAGCGATCCGCAAGTGTTCCAAACGGAAGCCTTCGGCAACGCGTCGCTGGTCGTGGTGGCAGATTCGATTTCACAGTTGGCTGAAGTGCTACGTGCGCTCGAAGGCAATTTGACGGGCTGCGTCTATTCTGCCAAAGACGGTTCCGACGACGCCCACTATGATGCAGTCACGCCCCACTTGATTCAGCATGTTGGCCGTATATTGAATGACAAAATGCCGACCGGAGTCGCTGTTAGCCCCGCGATGAATCATGGCGGGCCGTTCCCCGCCACAGGTCACCCGGGATTTACCGCGGTCGGCATCCCCGCCAGCATGATTCGCTTTGGCAAATTAACGTGTTACGATGGCGTTCGCCAACATCGTCTGCCCGCCGTGCTGCGCGACGCCAACATCTCCGATCTAACGTATCGCAACATTGATTTGAAATGGACTACTGGCAACATCTAAGTGGCGTAAGCTTCCAGCTTGCGTTGTAGTGGCGTAAGCTTCCAGCTTGCGTCTTTGGTAGTAAACTTACTTTACTACTGAGCTTCGCAGGCAAGCAGAATGCATACCCACCTAAGAGACGGCGTGACTAGTTTTGCCTCCGATGTTAAACTATTTTCTATCAGCGACGTGGGTCGTTGTGCCATCGGCGAAAGCCGGTGGCACACGACTTCGCCGACTCCAGTATCGTTTTTTTGAAAACTCTTCTTAACTGTTATTGCATCCGGACGAATCAATTCGCATGAACGCATTACCTGAAACTGAACTGGCCAATCGAAAGCAAGAGATCCGGACTGCCGCTCACGCAAATCGCAAGGCGCAAGGTGACAAGGAGGGGGTTAGCTGTGCAATTGTTGATCGCTTCATGAGTCTGCCTGAATACGCGATGGCCAAGACGGTGATGTTCTATATCGATGTACGCGACGAAGTGAGAACTCGACAGGCTCTGCCGGAAGCGATCCAAAGCGACAAACGCATCGTGATCCCCTATTGCGTCGATGGTGAATTGGAACTCTTTCACTTGGAGTCGATGGATGAACTGGACGTCGGCATGTACAAAATCCTCGAACCCAAAGCCGAGTTGCGAGATGTCGCTGCCAAGCGACTACAGCCCGAGGACCTGGACTTGGTGATGGTGCCTGGTGTTGCGTTTGACCGCCAAGGCGGTAGAACCGGTCACGGCAAGGGATATTATGACAAGCTGCTGGAGCATGCTCGCGCCGATGCACCGCTCATCGCACTGGCCTTTGAATGCCAAATGTTCCCTGAAATCCCTTGCGGCTCGCACGACATTTACATGGATAAAGTGGTGACAGAGTTGGCGGTATACCCAGGCCGCGGACGATCTTAGTCTTAATATTGGGGTGGCACGCCCCTGAGGCTTTGCGAAGGGCGTGATAGTGGTGTGATTCTCCACGCCCTTCGAAGACTTAAGGCCCGCCACCAACCTCCTCATGCTGTGAAGTATTCGAAATTTGAAAAAACAGACTGTCGTAGCTACGTTCGCCAGAACGTGGCTGTAACTCAAAGCGGTTCACCACGTTCTGGCGAACGTTGCTACGCGCCATGAATAATCCGGGCTAACGCCGACGGCTCACTAAAACGCAAGCGCACCCCTGAGCCTAATCAGGACAATGAATTCTAGTCCTTTGCTTCGCTCGCTGAACTGTTTGCGCTGAACGCGGAGTTGACGAGGCGCCAGACGCAATCTGCCATGCGTTGATGCCCTGCCTGTGAAAGGTGAATGGTATCCAGCGTTGAATCGCTGCCGGCGATGACCGAAAGGAAAATTCGCTTTGGGACAAGCCGAACGTTATGCTTGGTTGCGACGGCACGTTGTAAGCGCCCGTACTCGTGACAAAAGGGTGGAAGGGGCAACTCAAACATAACGATTTGACGATTCTCGGCTGCCAGATAGCCCAGCAATTCGTCAAGGTCGCTTGCGAATTGATTTGCTGTTGTCGAGCCGAGAATATCGTTCCCACCAATCTCGACGACTACAACGTGTGCGGAGATTGAGTGCGACTTTAGTCGTTTGAGGGCCGAAGCTGCCGTTTCGCCCACATGTGAAATGTCCTCAATCTGCAATCTGTGTTCGCGCCCGAGTATCGAAGGCCATGTCTCAGATTTTTCATCGCCACCGACGCCGGCGGTTACCGAGTCTCCGATCACAGCCACACTTCGACCTTCCGTCCGATTGAGTGAATACGTGACGTGATAGGGCATTTCAAATAGAGCGGCTATGATCCATATAGCCATGTTTGCATACGGAGTCCAGCGACGCCATGACTTCCCGTATCCCGATGCAATCCAGGTGAGTGTGATCAAGGTTGCGACAGCGTAGAGCCAATACGGGATCGGCGTCGATGACACAACAATCGCAATGACGCCAATCAAAAAGGCGAGAACGGTAACACGCTTGTAGATAGGTCGCGAAATCAGGGACGAAAGCGAGGCAATCATCAATAGGCTGACACCGGTAAAGAATGCTTGACCGCTGACGATGTGATAGACGAGCCAATTCATAGCGGTCGCTTAATCTGTGATGCAACACCCGACTCATGCGAATCTCGTTCAGTCTAGTGATGGCTGAGAATAAGGTCAAGAAAAGGATGCAGGCCGTTGCAGTGCGTTCATTGTGATCGATTCAAGTGAACCGGACGGTCTCTTTCGCTATCGTCGTTGTATTTGCAAACCGCTCCGCGTTTTATAGCATGCGCCTACACGTACCTGCCGATCAGCTCAGTCAATTCCTGGGGTCTGGCCCAGTGCATCGAGTGCCCCACTCCCGGATAGTAAATCTGCTCGCATAGTCCAGCTAAACACCGGCCGATGTGGTCCGCTTCGTCGCTGGTGAGCATGCCGCCGCAAGACGTGTCCGCACGCAGCAGCACCACTTTGGACTTAATCGACCGCAACAGGCTGTCCAAGTCATAGCCATCCAACCAGCGTCCGGCGGTGATCGGCGCTAAAACTTCAGGATCGACTCGCGCTAGCCCTTCGGCAGAGAATCTTCGCGAAATAAAATCGCGTTGGTCGCTTAGGCGTATAAGCGATCCGTTAGGGTCAGTTCCGACAACGATGTTTGAGAACGCCTCAAAGAGTCGCTGAATACCAGCCTCAGAATTCGTCTTAAGCAAGCTAGCTGTCGATTCATTCAGTTCGTTTTGGACGATGGTTTCAACCGCTTGAAAATACTGCAGCAACGGCGAGCTCTCAAGTCGGTCGCCCATGGTCGAAAACGGTGGGTCTTCCAAAATCGCCGTTTTTATCCGCTCGGGAATCTGAGCAGCGGTCGCGAGTGCAACCATCGCGCCAAGCGAGTGCCCGTAAAGGATGACTGGATTCGCCAAACTCTTAATCAAACGTACTGCGTCCTCAACATAGTGGGAGACAAGGTAGGCGTGCGGTGTTGGATCTGAGCTGCCGTGCCCGCGAAAGTCGATCGAAACGAGGTTCGCAGAGCCTCGCAAGCCGCTTAGTAGCGGATAAAACGATCGCCAATCGCGTAGCACACCGTGCAGGAATACGATGGTTGGCATCGAATGACCATTCGCGTCATTGGTCTGAGCGAAATGCAGCCTCGCGCCGGCACCATCAAGATACCTTTCCTGCATGAAATCCAATGCATGCCAGGGTAGGTTTGAGAAATCGCCGTGAACCAACTCGGTCATACCATTTTCTCTTGAGCGACAATCGTTGGAAACGGCTTAGCGAGTTGCCCCGCTTTGACCACGCCGCCTTGCATTACGGCGATGAAACGCGAGCGCTGTTCCAGTAGCGAAATGTCTGCGAGCACATCACCATCGACCACCAGGACATCGGCGAGCTTGCCAGTTTCCAGAGTTCCGAACTCGTTGCCTCGGCCCATGATTTCCGCACCCGTTTTAGTCGCGCACATGATCGTTTCCAGCGGTGTAAAACCAACTTCGCGCACGAAAAACGTTAGCTCGCGTGCATAATTGCCGTGTGGATTCCAGCCAAAACCATAATCGCCTCCCATCCCAACTCGACCACCCGCGCGCAGAATTCTCAGTGCGCTGGCTGCACCGCCGTCGAGTGTTTCTTGATGGCCATCGATGACTACTTGCGGCAAGCCGAATTCAGGGCCCAACTCGACACTCGCCTTTTCAAAGTAGAGCGCCGGCACAATCGGCACGTCGCGAGCCAACAGCATTTCGAGCCCTTCATCGTCGATGAACGTGGCGTGTTCGAGCGCATCATAGCCAGCTCGCAAAGCATTTTTGATCCCTTCGGTCGCGCGACAATGACCAGTAACTTTCAATTTGTGGTTATGTGCAGTAGCGACAACAGCATGCATTTCTTCAAATGTCATGCACAGCGTATGGTGATCATTGACGTCCGGCGCGGCTGCATCGCCCGTGGGGTAGGTCTTCACCCATTCCACGCCATCCTTGACCAGCGCCCGCACGGCTCGGCGCGCATCGTCGGGACCGTTGATGATGAACACCAAGCCTTCCATGCCGATTTTACGAAACTCAGGATTCCAATCCATCAGTCCGCCTGCCGAACAGATTTCACGCCCTGATGCCGACAACCGCGGTCCCGCAATCAGGTCGTTTTCTAGTGCTCTTTTTAGCCAAACATCAATATTGAACAGACAACCGCCCGAGCGCGCAGCGGTGTAGCCGCATTCAAGTGCTAGTCGACAGTTGATTGTCGACAACATCGAAACGTACTCGACCGGGTATTTGATATCGAGATCTTCAAGTGCAGCGATGTTGAAGTAAGTCGCATGGAAGTGGGCTTCGACTAAGCCTGGCAAGATGGTGCCGCCGCGTGCGTCGATCGTTTCGTCGATTTTCTCAAGCGGCGGAGCCGACGTAGCTGGTCCAACATAGGTGATCAGTCCGTCGCGAATCTGTACCACGCCATCCGGCACTGCGGCTTTACCGGTGCCGTCAATCACCTGACCATGCGAAATGACCACCGTACACTTACCGATTTTCATGTTCTGCCTCACCAGCATCGGCTAATAGACATACGACTATACAACCCGCAAGTTGTACCATATGTACGTGCTTGCGTGGTGAGCGTTAGGTACGTTGAATAACCTGCGATCGCGGCGCAAGCTATTAGCGGTTATCATCAGCAACTGGGGGAAGAAGGAAATCCAATTCGGGCTGAACGGGCGCTGAAGGAAAGGCCTGGCCAAGGCCTCCAACTTCATTGCCTTCGTCTGCCGTTGAGTTTTGCAACCTATGAATTCGCCCCGCGAAATTCGCCTCTAGGACAGTGAGCACGATATACTCGCGAGCTAAAGGATCATGGAAAACGTTGTCGTAAGTTGCATTCTGCAAGCGGCTGGAAAGGCCAAGATCTTCGCTGAGCGCTAAAGCTTGTTGTCGTTCGTACGCCCAGCGGATCGGGGGGTAATTGCGAAGCGGCAGATTGCCGTACCGAAGCGAAGTGTAGCTGGAATACTGAGATAAACTGGGATTGGTAGATTGAATGGCAATTCTCTGCAGAGTAGCGCGCGCCGTGAGTACTTCGCGAAACTGCTCAACTGATGGACGCACGGGTATTAGACTTTCAATTTCTTGCGTATCGACCAGAAACTGTAAAGATTCGTCGTCCAGCGTGTTCCAAATCTCCCACACATACGCCGTGGATTGTATTGTTGCCGCTTGAAGCGCCGGCTGCTGGCAGAACGCAATCAGCTTGCGGTTCGCTTTCCAAGCGCGAATAGCCAAGTCTTTCCGCCGCTGATCGGTGGCTATCAAGGCGACGACCGCAGTGCGCTCAATCATGGAACGCAGCCCGGAAACCACCTGAGTGTTGTCTAATTGCGGCCTGGATCCGCTGTTTTCGCTAGCTTCGATCAGCTTGGATTGAATGGCAAACCAAGCTGAAATATCAACTACATGCTCGTTGAACTCATCTCTAATCCGAGCACTGAGTTGAGAATCTGCGAATCCTGCCGGGACCTCCGTGAACGGGTTCCTGGAAGATCGCTCGCTAGAAAGTGAATGATTCCCGACCTCAAGTTCCGGCCCACCCGTCCAGTCGATGACCTTGATCTGTTCCAGCGGAGCACCGTACCAGGCCACTTTCGGAATTTGCAAAAATCCGAAACTAAGACCTAGCAACCCTGGTAGGAGAACGGCCACGAACATGGTGCCGAAGTAGATCCCGGTAGAATCCAGGCGGTCCTTTATCAACCATCGGGGCACCAGCCGCACCGCTACGAAGAGCACGATCAACGTCGATATGGGAAACCAGATCGCTACTGAAAGCCAATGACCGGGAGCGACCACATCCCAAATCGCGGTGGCGGAACCGGAAAGAGCTAACGCTCCGAAAATCATGGTCATGGCAACAGTGATCGAAACAATTGGGCTTGCAAATACCAGCGAGCTGAACATACCGACGACGAAAATGGGAACGCAAATCGTGTAGACGATGGCTGTATTCGGAACAGTTGACAGGAAACATGCAAGCACGGTGCAGATGCTTGCAAGCACAGCGGGCGGTGCAACGTGACTGATCATTAATTTCTTCCATGCAACGCCACGGTCCGCGAAAAAACGAAAGCGATTCAACGACTGATCACCGGAAAACACACTGACTCCCAAAACACAGGATGCCACACAGGTAGCCAATAGCGCCACCTGCTCACCTTGCCAATGGTTGGCTGTTATGGCTAGGATCAGCAGCGTACCCAAAAACACTACGGCACGAGTTCCCAGCGAACTGCGGATACCATGCTGCATCAACATCCCGAACTCGGATGGTTGCGTAGCGGCTCCTGCAAAAGCCATCCACGCGGCCCGTTGAGGCCTTAGGTAGGTCCTAGGGGGTCCACCTGTAAGAGAAATCGTCGAGTTCTGCCCCACGCCCCAACGCCAACGGTAGGTCGACGCCAGCCAAATCGAACCGACCAAAAATGAGGCGAGATACGCTAGTAGGATTGCGTTTTCATGATTCAATTCATAACCTGCCTTGTTTAGCCAAATGGATGAATTGAAAAAGCCCGTGATCGCGACAAAAAAATGAAATATGAATAGGCCAAGTGCGGCAACCACAATCGCCATCAAGGTATCCTTGAACAGCAGCGTCGCGATCGAACCGTAAATGAATACCTGAACGCCAATCACGAGCGTCATCAAATAGGTCCACGAGCTATAACCCGTTTGATCCGAAAACAACGCCGGGCCCAGCGATCTTTGATTCATTGATAATGCAATCGCTGCGATGCATAACAACGCCGCGACCAGGATTATGCTAAAAGCAAGCCAAGTGACAACTTTGCTGGCTAACGATCGACGCCAACTGATCGGTAGGCTGCTATTCCAAGCCCAGCAACCATTCTGACGCTCTTGGCCGATCAATACGCCGCTACAGGCGATTGCAATGAGAGTTGGACTTGCTAAGGCGATATTGATCGCGTTCTGCGAAAGCCCTGGGAATTCGCTGGGAAATGAAATTTCAAGCCAGCCCATCAGCAACTGCAAACAGGCTTGGATCACAGCAATGCCGACGATCAATTGCCAGACCTGACGTATTTCCTTCCACAGAATATGAGCCCATCGGGTAACAGATAGAGGTCCAACAGTTCTTTTTGCGGAAGTATCCCATGGTGTACTGGACATGTTTCACCTGTATTTATTCGAACTCGCTAGAGTTGCTGAACCCGACGCGTAGGGATGGATGGGCTATTTGGTTTTGTGAGCCGACGGCGTTAGCTGCGGGTCTCGGAGGATGGCGGAACAATTAACACACAACCTTCCCGATACCATTTGATTCTCACGAACCAGTTTGCACTTTGACGTAATACTTTGTTATTAAAAGCGTTCTTGATCGTCTTCTACTCCGACACCCGCGGCTAGCGCCTTTTGATGTTGCGCACTATTTGTCTGTACGGGCTAAAGGCCAACGCTGTGAAGCGTTCTGTGCTAGGAAACTGTTGGTATTCCTGCATCATGCGCGCATCGATTTCGGAGAAATCGATCTACGTAGGCCGATTTCTCCGAAATCGGCACTTCGAAATGCTTCACAGCGTTGGCTAAAGGCCCAACAATTTACCTAGCCCAGCCCATCGGGCTGGGCTGGGTAAACGCACGGGGCTTTGCCCCTAAGTCAAATAGCTCAACATCAAAACTAACGCCGGCGGCTCACTCATGTAAAATCCAGCAGCATGAATTGCGTTCATGATCGTCCTCTACTCCGATACCTGCGGCTAGCGCCGGCGGCTCACTCATGTGATATCCAGCGACCGGCGGCGCGCGTTACGCTACCTCAGAAACTGGTTTCCGCGGCTGCGAACTCGCCCCGTCAGCTTCGCTCAGCGGCTGCGTGAATCCGATATAGAGTTCCTCCAAATTCGGTCGAACCGCTTTGAAATCAAACAAGTTCGGGTCGCGTTGCAGAATCTCTTGTATCTCTGGCTTAAACCCGCGAACTAATAACTGAAACGAGCGGCCGGTTTGACTGCGCTGCAAAATTTCAATTCGATCGAACTCGATGGGTGCCGCTAGTAACGGGTCACGCAGCGAGTAGCTGATCATCGTCACCTCTGCTTTTAAGTCATCCAGTTTCGCAACTACTTGCAGCCGTCCAGCGTGCAATATTGCAACATAATCCGCTACGCGTTCAACTTCTTGAATCTGGTGACTGCTCAAAAAAACTGTCTGGCCAGTAGCCGCGCGATCGACCATACTTTCGAGAAAGGCTCGCCGCACCATCGGATCAAGTCCCGAGGTGGGTTCATCGAGCACCAGTAGCTGCGGATCAAAGGCCATCGCCAACGCCAACGCCACCTTCGCTCGCATTCCTTTCGACAAGTCGCGAATCTTCGCGTCGAGCGGCAAGCTGAATTCCATCGCCAATTGCGAGTAACGCTCCAAATATCCCGCTGCATAAAACCCTGACGCATACCAACCCGCTTCCGCAACCGACATCCATTCATATAAACCCGGTTGATCGGAAACGTAGCCGACCATGCGTCGTAGTTCCATCGTTTGGCTCATTGGGCTCTTGCCCAACACCTCCACGCTGCCGCTGGCGAATTTGTGAAAGCCCAACAGGCCGCGAATCAAAGTCGATTTGCCCGCGCCGTTTTCTCCCAACAATGCAAACACGCAACCACTTGGGACTTCGAATGAAACATTCTCGAGCACCGTGCGGCGGCCGAATTTCTTGGAGACGTTGTGAACTTTAATTGCCACGTTCATGCTGATTCCCCTTCAGTTCGAAGTGCTTGCTTGATTGCCTTGTCAAACATATCCCGCAGCCGATCAGGTTCCAACCCGCTGCGAATCGCCTCGTCGATAACTGCCGACAGTCGCTCGCCGAGCAGCAATTGGCGATCGCTCACACAGCGACGTTTCGCCCCTGTGCACACCGCCATGCCGCGCCCACGCCGCGTCTCAATGACTTCCTCGCTTTGCAATTCGAGATAAGCTCGCTGGACGGTGTTCGGATTGATCGCCAGCGACTTCGCCAGCTCGCGCACGCTCGGCACCAATTGTCCCGGTACGACGACTCCCTCTGCCACGGCGAATTTCACCTGCCGGATCAATTGCTCGTAGATCGGAATCCCGTTGTTGGGTTCAATAGACAGTTGCATGACAACCTCCTTCAGTTGTGTACTAGTGGTATGGTACACCAGGTCGCCGTAACAGTCAAGTGTGTTTTTGCAATTTTTAAAGAGGGAGTTCTAGCGGTGCCGGCGCAAGCCGCCCGGTACTTCGACGGAATCCACATTCATCGACCGGACAGACTGTCGTAGCTACGTTCGCCAGAACGTGGCTGTAACTCAAAGCGGTTCACCACGTTCTGGCGAACGTAGCTACGCGCCATGAATAATCCGGGCTAACGCCAGCGGCTCACAAACCCCAGTACCAATCTGCAGGAATACTTCGCAACGCTTACCTGGATGTTTCGAATGGAAATTCGCCGCGATTGGACGCGCACCAGCACGGGGAGCCAATTTCGCTGCAAAAAAAAAAGAGCTCGGCAGGAGCCTCGCCCTCCCGATCTGCGCGGAGTATCGTCCAAGGCTTCTTCGCTGGCCACGAATGATTTGGCATTTAGCGGAGCCGGCGCAAGCCGCCCGGTTCTTCGATGGAGTCCCCATTCATAAACCGGACGGCTTGCGCCGTGCCTCTACGAAGTGGTGGCAGGGCCAGCCACTTGGGTGAGCGAATAGCGTGATTAAGAATTAGCAGCCGAGTTTGCTGCTTTGCTAAGTTTGGATAGCAATTGATCGGCTTTTTCTTCTTCGTCCATATTGAGACCGAGTTGCTTCTTCGCCTGGGTATATCCAATCCGGTCGGCCCAAGTGCAAAGAGTCCCGTAAGTCGCAATTTCGTAATGCTCGACCTTCTGAGCGAGCCCGATCAAGATTGCGTCCATTACCTCAGGATCGGCTTCTTCCTCCATTGTCTCCACGGCTTCTTTGATCAGGCCAGCCATAGCTTCGCACTTTTTCGCTTTCGCAGGTTTTCCCGTATCTTCGAAAGCGGTCTCAATGCGAGCTACGTGTTCCTTAGTTTGCTCCAAATGGTCGTTGAAAGCCTTTTTGAGCTTTTCGTTGGTCGCCTTCTTGACCATCTTCGGAAGGGCGGCCACCAATTGTTTTTCAGCGCTGTACATATCTTGCAGCTCGTCGTGGAACGCATCTTTTAAGTCGGAGAGTTTTGGCATATTTAAGTTCACTTATCTGTTTAAAAAAGGATTTAGGTTTGTTGGGTAATGGTCGTACATCTAACCCGTGGCTATGAAAACCGGCTAGAAACTGACTCGGGTACGAAGCGGGACATGTTCGCGAGAAATTGACGGCCGACTTTTTCTGCGGTCCGAGAGTCGAACCAACTCACAGGCTCGGGTTCGTGCGTTTGACCGAGCATCAGCCCGATGGCGATACCCGCACCGAAGCCAATTGCGCCGCTTAGCAGCAAGGCAGTTCCCACATTCTCGCCAACGCATTCCTCCAGCGTTGAACAACTCGGCTGAGTGGAGCTCTTGACCGATTGCGTTGGTTCGTTCATAGGTCGTGTTTTAGCTTGAGACATAATAGGTACTTTCAAATGAGAGTAGTTTGCATGGGTGGGAGGTTCGTGCGACGCTTGCTCGGTGGAAGAACCAAGCGTGGCATTAAGCTCTTTGCGTTTGGCGTCTATTTGGGCTGGTTCGCTTCGATTGCGTCAGCTTTCCGCTCTCCAGACTTTTCGATCTCTTTGGCCACGTTCGCGCCACGAGCTTCGATGTCGTCCGCTTTGTCTTCGACAACGGGCGATTTGGCCGATCCAAATGCGTCCTTACCTGAGGATTCGCGCAGATTGTCGGCTGCCTGTTTGGTTCCTGCTCTAACTGCATCACCTTGCGCTTCAGTTGCATTGCGTACCGCGTCTGCTTTGTAATCCGAAGCCGTCTTCTCACAACCCACAGCGCATAGGCAACCGAGAACCGCTACTGTAAAAATGTACCGCATCATATCTCCTTCAAAACCGAGTGAGTTAAACCGTAACTCTTCTACATTACGCAACTACTATGCCAGCCGCGATTCAGGTTTGCACAATTACGTGATCACTCCAAGTTGTTGCGTATATGACTTTTTTTCTTACAGCTAAGCACCCCGAAGTCACAAGAACTGACGCAGGTTGCGCGTTGATCGAGCAATAT
>JANLQO010000008.1:0-1964 GCA_031367855.1 Planctomycetia bacterium
GAAGGCGAGAACCTGCTGGCCGTAGGCCGCACTCGCCAAGGCAAGGTCTTTCAGATCGCATCACCAGACTTGGGCCAGACCTGGGGAGCCATGGAAGCGAGCAGTTTGCCCAATCCGAGTGCTGGAACCGACGCGGTAACGCTCAAAGATGGCCGCCAGTTGATTGTCTACAATCACACCGCCAAAGGACGCTCGCCACTGAATGTGGCTGTTGCCCGCGATGGCAAAAAGTGGCAAGCCGCTATGGTGCTAGAGGATCAGCCGGGCGAGTACAGCTATCCAGCAGTGATGCAAACAAAGGATGGCTTGGTGCATATCACTTACACTTGGAAGCGCGAGAAGATCCGTCATGTAGTCATCGATCCAAGCCAATTGCAGCCCAAAGACATAGTCGACGGTAAATGGCCGATGTAGAGAGTAGCACGATTGTCTTAATCGTTTCTTGGATTGATTGTAAAACTTGAGTCCCTACCAATATGAGCATAACCACAAAACTTTGTCTTCGGGTAGGTGTGGTCATGGTCTTGCTGTGCGGCACCGGTAGGTCGCAGACACTCCTTACCGAACTGACAACGGTTGGCGTTGAGTTTCTCGAGGGTGTAAAGGTCGTGCTGCCTGCCCCGTCATTGGCGGGCGAGTTGAGCGAGAAACAAATTGAACAGGCGAAAATGCAACTGGCGGGCAACGACGGTTGGGAAAAGTTTGCGCGCGACTCGATTGTTGCTCCCGTAACGATCCATCTGGATTATGTGGTTGATAAAGCGGGTAAACGAGTTGGTCATAGAGTTCACTCAGCATTCGTTGTACACACGAAACTTGAATCTTTGGCCGACAAAGAACTGATGCAGCAGATTTTCGGCAAACCGGAATCGAACGATTCATCGGGAATGAAAGTAACGGAACTAACAGCAGCGGATTTGCTGGCTGCAGGGGTAGCGGTTCCGGACGAACTCGCTGGAACAAGAGTGACGTATTCGCGAGTTGAGTTCATGCTCTTGGAGAAAATTCGCTTGAGTGGCGTGATGCGAATCGAACGCTCTTCGGCTCCGGGTTCGACGACGATTGCATGGCTGCTGGATCCAAAGTTTGCGTCGAGCGAAAAGTTGCGGGGTACATGGTCAAAGGTGAACGAGACCGACAGCGAACCGAAGGCTTACTCGGGCTGGGGTGGATATCTGAACGTGACGCGCGTCAACCAGACGCCTGAAATGCTCTTGATCGAATCCCGCATGTTATTGCACGAGTTGCCCGAGTGGTTCAGCGCGAGCAACTTTGTGCGATCGAAATTGCCCCTGGCGATCCAAGAAGGCGCGAGGAATTTTCGGCGCAGGCTCAAAGCGCAATAAGACGATTGCTAGATGTCAATTAACCACTTGCAACCTAATTCCCAGACGCAAAGGACTCCGTCCAGAGATCCGATTGGATTCAACGGAGGGGTCAATATTTACCTGTACGTAAAAGGGAATCCGGAAATACAAGTAGATCCAAGTGGACGGCGATGGATAGAAGTACCAAAAGTCAACGCTTCATGCAGGCGTTACAAGCTCGCTTCAGGAAAGTGTAATTACCATTGCTCTTGCCACGGCGGAACACATAAGGTCAATGGTGAAAACTACCGTTACTATAATCGTCCCTGTAACATGCCTCCCAACCCGCCGATGTGTTACGACTGGGAATGGGTCGACGCCTCCGAACCTGTCTGCCCTCTTGTACCTATTATAATGCCTGTTGTAATCCCAGATCCAATTAAGACTACGCCACCAACAACGTTACCGCCTTCAACGGGACCTGAACTGGCTCCTACTTGTCGTTGGGTTCTTCTGAGTGGCGGAGTCGTTATCATCGTATGTACAGTAGTTGAGGATTTCGCAACATGTGGAGTCGGTTGTCTTTAAGATACACCGAAACTTGGGGGTGGTTGTGGGATGTTTTGTAAGGGCAGTGGTGCAATTTGTATTAGAATA
>JANLQO010000386.1:0-4017 GCA_031367855.1 Planctomycetia bacterium
AGAGCCTCACTCCGTTTCACCAAGCGCCGGTAGTATACACGAAAAAACGTTGCCTTAGCCACAAGCACGGCAACATCATTGAACACCTGAGCCATGCCTCAAAAAATCCAACGCCCCTGTCCGTAAACTCCCGCCCTGCAAAGAATTTAAAATGTATTTTGAAATCAGCTATTGACCAAAATTAAGACCGTCGCTGACACCTTTTAATCTTTCAGTCTAAAACGGGTTCGAAATCCTAATGTTCGGACGCGTCACGGCTCGCCGCTTGAATCGAGAGAGCGATAAAAGCCAACGCCTCCGGATACTAAACATGAAACCCACTTAAGTTACGTCGAATACTTGTTAGAAACGATTGCAAAACTTGTCAGAAATTGAAAGCCATTTTTTTGAATACTATTGACACGATGCCTCAGATGTATTCGTCTGCATGCCATGGTTCGCCTTCTCGGGATCTAGCGGCATAGCCAGACCGTGAAGTTCGTCGTCCGGTCGTGCGCTAATAGTCTGCCACGTTGCATCGTAGATGCAATAGGAAGCATGGGACAATTTGGGTCACAGGCAGAGCATTTGAAATCAGTTGAAATCTCACCCCCTGCGATTACGGTCCTTACGGAAGCGTGTTGAGAACAAATGTGAAACGTCCGAACCTTCATGTCGGATGCCATCACAAAGTCTTCGTGGTCGAGTCGGTAGTGAACCAGTTCTGTGATCCATGAGTCGTGGTCCTCATCCCGGTCGCGCGGTAGCGCATCATTCGAGATCGGAAGGGTGTGCCAGTTACGTTCACCCTCCTCATCGGCGGCAAAAACAAATGCGCGAGAGTCGTTGCGAGTGTCGAGAAGAACGTAGATTTCTGATTTAGATGCCGGTTCAAGGTCCGCCCACCATGAATCTGCTTCGGCACGCTGCTCCGGCGTGCACGCGACCAGAAATTCCGGGGGAAGCGATGATTTCATATTCAGGGCCCTCGAAGGTCGAGTAGCTTCGTGCGGCGAACGACGCGGTGAATACCGCCATATTCTCGACCATAAAGCACTGATGTTCATGCGGGCGAGCTTGGGACGTCATATGCCTCGCCATGATTCGCACTCGCTCCACGTCGCGATTGCCGTCTTCCCAGCGTCCTTTGTCATAGTTCGTTCGGGCTCGAAAAAGCGCAACCCGAGCAAGCTGATGCAATCTGTTTTTGAGATCGCCTTCGGACCAGGAGAAACCGACATATCGTTCCCAGTTGCAGTCTTTCGCTGATGTAGCTTTTTCAAAGTGAGAGAGTGCGTGGGGTATGTTTCCTTCCTTTAGAATTGCCGTGTGTTCAGCAGCAATAGGATTCACAAAACCAAGCGTTGGATGATTCGTGGTAGCCTTTTCCACATAATCCGGGAGCCTTGGATCGCACTCAAGAGCCGCAAACAGATAGTGTTCAGCGGTTTCGTCAGCATTGCCATAAGGAACTGCAACGAATGACACAATTAGAACGATGGATAGAACGATGGAAAATCGCGTCATCGTAATACTCATTAGGCAAATCTCCTGGCATAGGCGAACGGCACCAATCACGCGGTTGCGGCAAGTGATCTTACCATTGAAAGACGCGCGACCCGCAACTCGCGTGCATTGGATTGTTCGCGATCATTTTGCGGGACCCCTGTTTTTTATTATTCGTTCGAACCACTCGCGGGCTTGACCATCTGCAATGGGATGCGCTGCGGTGTGTTGCACATAATAAACACGATCGCCAAGGTTTGCTCGAAATCCATTTGCCATTCGAAGATCTTCGATTTTATCTGATTCGTGCTCGTTGACGACAGTGTAGGCCAACGCATTCCGCTCGCCATACGCCTTTGCATCTAGCCATTCACCCTTAATCGGATTGATCGTATAAGGCTTGCTCTGCGGGAACCAGTAAGGGTATCCGGACGGAGCAAATTCCCATGCGTCATCAATTGATCGAGGCCCCAACATTGAATAGCAAGCAAAAGTAAGCAGTTCGTTTCGTTCGGCATCACGAAATATCCTGACGCTCCAATTCTCCTTTTTCGACTCCACAGGCAAGTTAATTTCGGTCCAACCGGAATTCATTCGAAGGGCAGCAATGCGATCGTTGATGTCTCCAGCGAAAACGCTACAGCGCACCAAAAGGACGAACATAATTGTCAAAGCGAGTTTCATGAGTCTTGACCGCGAACTAGTAATTCTCGGGCGCACGCGCCGGATAATGCAGACTGAGTATAACCCGTTCCGAAGGGCATAAAGTGTGTCAGAACAATGGTTTCTGACCACAAGCACAAAAAAGAGTCTTGAATTATCGGGCGCTGGTGGCTGAGAGTTGTGGTTGGCGAAAGAACAACGTCAGAGATCCCAATTCCTGTTAACTCCCCGGTATTGGCCTCCCGAGAGACTCAGAGAGTTCGATACTTTTGATCGGGGTCCGGAAGGAACCCTATGGGTTACGTTCGGTGTGCGGGCGATACCCTCTTCGAAAGAGAGAAAGACTTCCCACAAAACCCCGATAGCTCAGCAACGGTAAAGCATAAAGGTGCGGTAAAGCATAAAGGTGTCAGCGACGGTCTTAATTTTCGTCAATAGCTGATTTCAAAATACATTTTAATTTCCTTGCAGGGCGGGAGTTTACGGACAGGGGCGTTGGATTTTTTGAGGCATGGCTCAGGTGTTCAATGATGTTGCCGTGCTTGTGGCTAAGGCTACGTTTTTTCGTGTGTACTACCGGCGCTTGGTGAAACGGAGTGAGGCTCTGTGGGGACACAACCTTACGAGGGATAGCCGAGTCGACGGTGCGTCAATGACGTGTCCTGGAGCGTCTGAGAATTTCTCAGACGCTCATTTTAGGCTAGATACTAGGTACCTTTTCCAGTCAGCGATTCCGAACCAGCCACACACTGTCCAACCAGCGGCCGACGACAAACACGCTTCCAAACACACTTCGAGCAACTCAGGCAGCTCTATCTCTGCCTGCCGCCGATCCGAGTCAACTGAATCGAGTCCATCGTTATCTTACGCATCGGCGATGTCTGCCAGGTTCATTGCTTGATCCGCTGATCACCTCCGGCAAGTTATACGCCGACCATCGCGGAATTGCCGTGTTCCAATTGGTGGCCGGCAAAGTCCAGCGACCGATCGGAGCCGAGTTGCGAGGCACTAGTCCGCAGGTGTGGCGTGGCATGGCCCCTGGCACGGACAAGAATGCCGGATTTTTCTGGGTCGGCGACGCGCGATCACGCATGATCATACTCTGCGAATCGGCCAGCGACGCGACCAGTTGCTGTGCGTTCTTCCCCAAGTACCTAGCCATCTCCACATCCGGAGCGCGCCCCACCCCACGCTGGCTGAGCGGACTGCCAAAACAGATCTCAACAGATGGCTCAATCTAAATGAGCGAATCCGGCTCAATTTAGGTGAGCGGTATAGTCCTGACGCCGGTCGGGAGCCTTTTTGGCGGCCTTGCCCGGTGAGTCTAACATTTTCGCCATCGCGACCGCCTGCTTTACCCAAACTCTAGAAGTCGCAAAACTGCAGCGGCTTGATATTCGTCGGCTTTGATAATTCTGAGTTATCTTGCCATTTTCGTAGGTCTGCCGCTGCGTCAGCGGACAGTTTCTCTTGCGTCGTGTTGGCAGAGTGGTTTTCTGAAGTCCATCGCGCAGTTGACGTGGCTTCGTTGACGTGGCTTGGTGCGAGCCGACGGAGCGGCTTGCCAACGACAGATCGCAAATTTTGAACTTCGACTTCAGGATTGAAGGTACGGCAAATGCAGTTGAGCGTAAGGTCGCTATAATAAATGACTGCGATGGTATGGTGGGTGCATGAGCTCGATTCGCAAACAAAGCAGTGGAGATTTGCCTGCGTTTGACCGCGACGGGTTGCGAAGCTCGACAAATGGAGAAGGTAAATGCTACAGGAGACGCTGGAATTGGATGCGATGGCTGAGGACGATCTGCGACGCCAATACCATGAACTCGCCGAATTGGCGGGGTCGCTTGCGCACGAAATCAAGAATCC
>JANLQO010000416.1:0-12057 GCA_031367855.1 Planctomycetia bacterium
CACTCCTTGACCTGACGCAGGAGTTCGGGTTCACGAGATTCAATCTCTTCGGGTCGAAGCGCCACTAACTGAGCGGTCTACTCGTAGTCATTTTCAAGCAGCGCTAAGCCTCCAAAGACGCGGCAACGTTCGATCACGGTCCGCGACACCGACCGCACAATTTGATCAAACGAATAATTCATAATTACTCGATGATAGACTTCCGCTCCCTTTTGTTTACCGAGTCCGATGAGCATCATTTTCATCAGCCCGCTTTCGATGTCTCCCGCAAAACGCGTATGAGGTTTAATGCGGTTGATGACGAACACATGGTCCGCCCGACTTGCTTCGCGATCAAAATAGACGGGAAACCCTTCAGACGCTTGGCAAACTTCGACGACTTCCATGGAGCTGCGGATGGGACAACCCATCAGTGGTTCCGTCACGCCATAGCTCGACAAGACTAGCGACTGCCCTTCGGCGGTTGCACCACCATGGCTGCCCATGGCAGGTATGATAAACGGGCGGGCGCCGAGTCCATTGAAATAATCGACGCACAGCTTTGCAATCTTGGCAATATTAGCGATGCCGCGACTGCCCACTGTGATGGCCACCGATTGCCCGTGCGCAACGCGTTGTTCTAGACCAATGCGTGTCAGTTGCCGCTTGACTTCGACACCAAGGTCACTGATTTGGGGTCTAGCAAATGATTGACCAACGCGAAAAAATTTTGGAAGCAGCGTCATAGCAACTTACAGCCTATTCCCCAAATAATTGAAAGCCATGAAGTGTTCGACGATTGTTGGATGCCCTGTTGCCGTTGCTGCCAAACCGAAAAACTGGCTGGGGCGGGCGTTCGGTAATCGTTGGTGCGAACACGATATCCGTCGCCCCAAACCTGACTGTAAGCGTGCGTTTAACCGGATTTGCGGCGACGGCGATTTGCCCAAAACTTGCCGCTTGGCCTAGCGAGTGTGCTGGAATCGCATCGCTAGCGAACGCCAAACTGGCATCGCGCAAATCCACGAGTACCAAGCCGAGAGTCGAATTTGCCGTCGCATTCGGGCTCATCGAAGCTCGAAATGCAACGAGAAACGGCGTGGAACGCGGTTGGTTCCGCGGTACAAAATAGCCAGTCAACTTGGCTGCTTGTTTCCACAGCTGACTGCCGTCGAGAACATTCAATCCGTAAACTTCGCCGGAGGCCATCACGTTATCATTGAGCGAACGTGGCGGGGGATTTAGCGTATGTCCACTTTCTCTCCAAACTTTTTTGTCGAACGTGAAGACGATTAGACGATTGTCAAACCGTAGCGTTTCCATCGCATCGAAGTTGCCCGAACGAGCGACGTCGTATTTCGTGTATTGGAGTGTCTCTAGGTCGAAATAGTGCAGAGTCCCAGCCTTTGTGGCGGTCGGTTCCAGCGCCACCATATACCGCTCATCGGCGACTCTCGCACGCGATCGTGGAGCCAGTTCAATCTTTCGAACCTCTTCACCTGTAAACGCATTCCAAACTCGAATTGTCGATGGATTGTCGGAATCGTCAGCGAGTCCTGCTCCCACTTTGCTGGAGAGCCCCATTTTGTAATCAACCATGAGTGGTCCCCGCGCGAACCAATGTTGCCAATCCCCTTTGAAGTTCATGCGGCGTAATTCGTGACCGTCTCGACAGTCCAAAACTTGAATCACACCCGTGCTCGGTTCGACCAGCGCCAATTCAATTCCATTGGATGCGAATCTAGTTTGGTCACCGAAGCCTTCGCGGCTCCACACAACTGAACCACTTAGAGCATCCAACATGGAGACGACCGTTGCCGTTTGAACGACAACGCCTGTTGGGGTAAGTGGCCCCACCACCGTGGGGCGAGAATTGCCAGTCCGCATGAGTATCGGAAAGCCCAATGGACTGAGCTCTTGTTTCACCTGCGGTTGGCTGACTTCGCGAAAAGGCATTGCTGCGGGCGATGTCAGCGAATATCGCCACAGCACGGAATCCATTTCGGTGGATTCACGATATAAATCCATTGCGAGTAACTCCGATGCAGTCTCAATCAAAATCAACCCGCCATCAATCTGACAACGAGCGAAGTCATCGTCTACGTCACTTGTGCCGCGGTCAGCGTTCAGTACTTTAACAATTTGACCCAACTCGTTGCCCACGACCACCGACGAATTGAACTTGCGCAAATACAAGCGCGGACGACCGTACCGATTCTGATGTCCATTGAGGGGAGGAGCGCCGTTAGCTCGAATCGTTTCAAGTTCATTGACTCGATCCCCTGGATCACCCTTGCGATATTCCACCAAGCCTGCAGGCCAGTCAGGTTTTAACCGCTGCAATTCCACCAGCCCAGCGTCTTGAGCGGGAGCATTGAGAGCGGTTTGCGTGGGACTAAACCCTTTAAGTAAAGGTCCACGAACGTCAAAATTTCTTTCGTCGGGCGAGTACGTTCCGAACGGCCCTAATCTGTACCAATCCTCAACTGGATTGTTGTAAAGCAATTCTGTAGCCCGGTTTTGCATCACTTTGTCCGCGCTCAGCAATGCTGGCTGTAACAAACGTTCAGCCATAGTTGCATCTTCCCTAATCAAGTCGCTAGCGACCATAAAAACGGTTGGTGCGGCGTCCGGCAGCCAAGCAAAGTACCGCAGCAATTGACGTTTGGTGGTTAACATCGAGTTCCCGACTGCATCGAGTTCGCTTGTAATCGCAACCTGCATCTTGGCTTGTTCGTCTGGTGAGGCACTCGCGTAGGTACGTGCGAAATGCGTCGCTATCCAAGCGTCCGAATCCACTTCGTACCCTGGAGTGATCGTCAGCATTTCACGACGTCGCTGTTGAGTCGGGAAATTCTCTGACAACCTCGCGCGCATCAGTTCTAGCAATCGCTCGAAGGCCGCGAAATGGAGTTTTTTGCGTACATTGCCAATCGCCACGCTTTGTAAGTAGCGAAACCTCTGTTCACTCATTTCAAAGACCGTGTCGTACTTTTGTGCGATCGCTTGATACTTATCGAAATCCAACTCGATCGCTTTGAGCAGCGTCTCGACTAACAGAAAACGAGTCTCCGCTTTCTCGGGATCAATGTTGAATGACTTTTCGAGCATGTCGACGGCGCCAGCTGCATTGCCGGCTGCGAGCGCGATTTGTGATTGTTGATTCAACGACCAAGTGTCGTTCGGATCCTTAAGCGTGCGTGCTTGAATGTCCCGTTCGAGGGATTCCCGAGTGTAAAACACGGAGACCGCCGTGGGTGTGGCCGAAAGCAATTGCTCCTTATAGGCAAATAAGTTGCCTAGAGGAGTATTGACGGTTACCGCGTCGAGCAATTCGCCTGTAGTCGAGTCAACTTTGATTACCTGCTGATTGGACAGTGGAATCAACACGCTCGAACCGAGCCAAAGTCCTCTACCGGAACATGTTTGTCCCTTAGGGAAGGGAAGCCGCCATGCCATTTTCGTTCCATCCAAACGGTACGCGTAAAGCTCGGTACTGCCGGCAACTACTACGCAGGTGTTGTTCACTCCGACCACGTAGCGACCATTCAACCGGCTTTCGAATTGAGTCTTCCATTTGCTTTCGCCAGTTAGAATATCCAAGCACATCAGCAGATTTGAATCAGGCGGGGTGATGATCGCGGCCCCCTGATGGGCGATCACCAGCGGCTCGTGCCAACGTTCTTCAAGCGGATCGTAACCGTCCTCCGTTTGAAAAGCTCCCCGAAATGAGTTAATGACTGGAGCTCGGTTCGAAGCGTAAGTCTTCGCCCAACGCAGGCTTCGCGATTGCATGTCCACCGCCACGATCGCGCCGAAACCTGTCGGGCAAACAATGACTCCATCAGAAATCGTGGGCGATAACGCCATTGCGCGGCGTACGGAATCTTGATTCGAAACCGCGTTTTGAGTCTGTAACAACTGTTGTTGCCAAAGCAGCTTACCGGTCTCGGGTTCAAGAACGGCTAATCGCGTTTCGCCGTTGATCTCAACGAGAGTATATAAATGATCCTCAAACACGAGAGGCGGACCAAGGAAATAGGCGCCAGCGAGCTTCGGTTCGGCGTTGCCATTCTCGCCGCCAATCCGCCAAAGAATCGAGCCCTCTTTCGCCAAACCAACCCCCTCTAAGTAATTCGTGGTCGAGGTGAAGGGTCTCGCAAAATTGAAAATCGCTGTCGAGTTGATGGGTTGTTCGTCTGAGGTGCTGACAAAATAAAATCTCTGGCTATCGCAGCTAAAATTGCCGAACGCCGAACTACCCCACACGCGATTCTTTAACTCCATGGAAACCGAATCGGTCCCATCGCTCACGCCACCAAAATTGCCGTTATTCAGATCAACCGGTGCATTATGAAAATAGAACCTCCATTTCAGCCGACCAGTGGCAAAGTCGCGAGCGAAAACGCCATTGTCCGTGGTCTTCATTAACACTAAATCGTTGATGACTCGCAATTCAAACTTCGGCAAGAGTACTTTGCGCTGCTGCCGCGCGGCAGCCGCCACACTATTAAGCACTTCTTCTTCCTTTGAACTGCCGTGAATGCGTTCGATCCAGCGAGGATTAGGCAGCGGCATTCCGACGGTGCTAGTGGCGTTGCGTTCGGGAGTGCCGCCCGATGTCATCCAGGCGTCGACTAGAATGTTGTCAATCAGCGGTGTTTGATTCGAAAGTTCATCGACAAGCTTGGTCCAATCGGCACCAGCGCCCATGCGAATCGCAAGGCCATTAACTTTGATTTCAACACCGTCGAAATCGCGTTCGGCCCGTTTCATGGTCGAAACCGCAGCTTCCTTGCGTCCCGCTTGCCGCATGGCTACGGCTGTAGCAGTCGCAAGTTGAACTCCGTAGCGTTTTCTCGCGGTCGGGTAATCCAGCATGGATTGCAGGAGGCTCGCCGCTGCTAGTGGGTAGCCTGAGGCCAATTTATATTGAGCCAGCAGGATCAGAGCGTCGTAACCGGCTTCGGTATGGGGATACTTGCGAGCGACTACAGACACCGCTTCAAAGTTGCGAGCAGCAACTGCTGCAGCTAGTGCCTGCCGCGCCGTTACCCCGAATTGAATCTCTAACGAACGGCGACCTTCGTCAGGCAAGTTGCTCAGCAAACGCAGCGCTTCGCCTTTGAGACTTTTGACGTAATAACCTGTTTTAGACTTAGCGACGAAGAAATCTTGCCCTAGCAATTCGCTCTCTTCAGCTCCATCAGCTAGTAGTGAGGCGAGTGCGGTGATTCCTTCGGAAAAACGCTTGTCGGCAATCGCTTCCTTGCCTTCGTCAAGCAGGCGTTGCAATTCGCGAGGAGCCAACAGAAATAAGTCTTCTTCAGATGGTGCGGAATCGCGGCTAAACGGCCCCCCTACTTGCGGATAAACGGACTGGGCGAACGTCACAAACAGCAATAATACGATCGATGCAATAATACCGTTGGAACGAATGTCGCCAGAATTCCACCAGTTGCCTATGGCAACAAAATTCGCGTCAATGCGTAGAGTTTGCAGACAGGTAATGCGAGCCATAAGGCGTCATCCTTCGAAAGTTCAAATGTGGCTGGACAGCGCCAACTGGATGGTACTCGGCCAACTCGATGCGGTCGTACCCTGATTCTAATGGCAATTCAATCGCAACCCGACGCGTCAGCGCGGCAGCTGGACCAAATTGAAAAATTTGAACGCAAAGTACACCACCACCAATCTACCAGTTTCCACCACCGCACTGCAACGCTGGGAGGAAGGCTGGTAGAAACGCTGGGTGGCATACCCAACTATAGGCAGTTATATGCAGTCAGTGCGTTCGCGTGAGAATGTCCTGCTTTCGACCTCGGTCGCACCCGGCTGCGCTTTTTGGGTTAGGGGCAACGCTCAACGCTGTGAAGCATTTTGTGCTAGGAAACTGTTGGTATTCATGCATCATGCGCGCATCGATTTCAGAGAAATTGATCTACGTAGGCCGATTTCTCCGAAATCGGCACTTCGAAATGCTTCACATCGTTGGGCAACGCCCCGTTGGGCTGGGCTAGGGGCGGCCGCGTGGTAGCCGATGATGTTGTTCATGGCGTGTGAGGAATCCCCAGTCCAATGCCTGGTCCTGTTCGTATTGTTTGCCTAATGTTAGAGCTGTCGCAGCTTTGGAAAGTTCAAAACCGAGGTAAAAGGCGTGACTAGCATCAATTGTCGGGCCGAGGTGGCTGGCCAAAAGTTGTTGCATTACTTCAAAAGGATCACTGCCACTGAGGTTTAGGCCGCTCGATACGAGGTGAATCAGGTCATCTTGCGCAAAGATTCGCAAATTGTGATCCCGAATCGTTCTTGCAAGCTCAACGAACATCTCGTTGGGGAACCGTTTCAATTTTTCGTCGCGCAGCATCACAAGTTGCGATTGAATATGCTTGGGGGGAATGCGATTTCGCACTGCGTAGTGCACCAAACGTCGCGCGAGATCGCATTCACGTACCGAAGTACGAGACCAATTGATGACTTGCGTCGTCAGGACGCTGTTGATTTGCAGTTCTTCACAGAATCCGAGCAGCACAACATTGATGGCAGCGGAATCGGCGTCGGTCAACTCGGTTATGTTGCCGATGCCCATCATCATCGACGCCTCCGGATACTGCTCACGATAGGCGAGGTAGCGCATCAGACTTTGCGCAAAACCACATCCAATGGGTTCGAGAATGGGATCGATTCGAATCGGAACGCCTTGCGACGACAAAAAAAATATCGTTTTTTCAAAATTCTTTTTGTCAGCGGGAGTGTCCGGAATTACGACCACTTCACATCCCCAATCCACGGCTGCGTGCATGTTGTGACTGTTCACCGACAACACCAGTTCGCTTCCCGCGGAACAAGCATCCTGTACTTCATCGACGTCAAACGAATCAATCGAAACACGCAATCCAATTTCGCGTAAACGCCGCACTGCCTCGCCAACTTTTGTCCAGCGATAACCTGGATCGCAACCGATATCGATTACGTCCGCACCGTCATTGTGCAATTGCTGCGCTAGCTTTACGAAGTCATCCATGGCCATCCGAGGTGCATGGTTGATCTCAGCGATGATCTCGATTCGATAGTCGTTGAGAGTTTCGTCAAATTGTCTCTTTTTCCCGAAAAATTCGGGTAAATCTCGTATGTCACGCGGTCCGCTGTCAACCCGTATGCGGAGTTGTTGTGCGAGTCCTTCAACACCTTCCTGCAAGTAACCAGGTACGATCACACGCGTCGCGTTCGCTGGCACGACAATGTGACGCAGCAACCACTTCGGCGTCATGAGCGCGGCGACGGTGATCGGTAAAACATCGATTGAGTACTTGAAGCCAGCGACACTCGCGACTTCTTCAACTATCGCGCGCACGACATGTTCCGCCAACCGACCTGTAACGAAGTGAATGTGTTCTTGCACTAGGTTGTCAGCTGTGGAAACGGATGTCATGTGAGTTGTACGATCGTAGCGCGCGTAAACACGAAATTGAAAAAAGAAATGCACAAATTCGGCGAATCCATCTTGACCCAAATCATAGCTACACTAAAAAGATTTGTTAGCGAGGAGTCCTAAGAGAACAACTATCGTCCTTGTTGTTTTCGTGGCCGGGATTCCTCGCTTTTTTTTGCGCTCATTTTAACTTGAATATTGCTGGGTGCGAGCTTTTCCTAAACCTGCTCCTTCCGCCATTCTGCTTCCGCACAGCACGCGCACCTTCGAACAATACCCTACGAACGCAATCATGGCTGATGAAGAAGCACCTGAAGTGACTCCGCTTCCTATCTTGCACGAAGAATCGCACTTCATGGTGATCGATAAGCCGGTCGGCTTGTTCACCCAAGCCGCACCTGGCATCGAAAGTGTTCAAACTCGATTGATCGAGCAGATTAAACAGCGCGATCAACACGCTGGCGTTCCCTTTGTGGGGTTGCCGCACCGCTTGGACCGAGGCACCTCCGGCGTGATCCTCATCGCACGCAACCAACGCGCTTTGTCGCGTTTCGGCGAACAGTTTCACAGTCGCAAGATCGGAAAATACTACTTGGTCGCCGTTGTTGGTCAGCTGGTAACGGAATCAAAAGAGCAATCGTCCGATTCTCCCACTCTACCGCCGGCTATCATGTCTCCAACTCTGCCACTTGCTGCCGAATGGTCCGATTACATTCGTAAAGTCTCGGACCAACCCATGGCGGAAATCTGTGCAGCAGCCGCGGAAGGTGCCAAATTAGCGCAATTGACAGCAGAACCGCTCGCTACGGCTGGTGGCGTGACCCTGCTGCTCATCAAACTGCTGACGGGCCGCATGCACCAAATTCGCATACAAGCGGCCAGTCGGGGTCTGCGTATTCTGGGCGATTTGACTTATGGTGGACCGGAGTTCTTCGATATCCAGAATGAGTTTGACGTTGAATCCAACGGCCAAGAGCACAGCGGAGAAGGCGAATTAGCATCCATGGCGCTGCATGCTCTGCGGCTAGAAATTCGGCATCCGCAGACCGCTAAACAGATGGCTTTCACCGCCGCGCCGCCCTCGACCTGGGAGAATTTGCCTCGCGAACTGCGTCGAGCGGTGGCAGAATGTGTGGACCGAAGCCGTCGCGACAATAATATCGCGTGGGGCCTGAAATGAATCGCATACTGATTGTCGGCTGTGGTTTTGTTGGCAACGAACTGGTTCGGCAAAATTTCAATGCGAATCAATGCTCCGTATTATTTAATCCTGTCTACGCGCTCACTCGCACAGGCTCGCGAGCCAATGAACTGCGATCGGCAGGAGTTCTTCCGATCATTGGGCACTGGCAGGACTTATCCACCTTGGACACCTTGACGCAAGTCGATACGATCCTGGTTTCTGTACCGCATCGCGAAGACTCGGGGTTCGGTGTGGAATCGCATGTGGTAGGCCTGAAAAATATAGTGCAGCGCTTACCAACTTTTCGCAAGTTGATTTACCTGAGCACTACGGGTGTCTACGGAGATGCGGAGGATGAGGTCGATGAACTGACACCGACTAAGGCTACACGGATCGGCCCACAGGTCGCCGTTGCGGCCGAACGCTGGCTGGCTGCTCACTTCCAAGCACCGCAACTTACCATCATTCGACTGGCCGGGATCTACGGCCCTGGTCGAATACCCTTAGCGGAAAAACTGCGTTCCGGTGAAACGCTACAAGTTCCCCAAAAGGGTTGGTTAAATTTGATTCATGTTGCTGACATTGCCGCGATGCTGATGCAAGTGGCGCAGCGCGACATGGCTCAAGCGTTGTATGTCTTTTCAGATGGACAGCCTGTGCCACGCTTAGAGTTCTATCGTACGCTCAGTAAGCTGTGCGGCGTCGATGAGCCGAAGTTCGCGGTGCCGGATCCAGATGCTTCCCGATCGCAGCGCGCGGGCAAGAAACGCGTCGATTCGCAACGCCTGATCGCTGAACTTAATTTGCAGCTTCAGTTTCCAAGCTACAAAGAAGGTTTAGCGAATTGTGTTTAGTGGTTCATTGAGTGAAACATGAGCCAGCACGCCCTTCGCAATGCCTCAGAGTTACTTCAATCAGAGTAATTGATTAGAATTGGCCACAACGCGCCTCCAATTTGAAATTCCCTGATCGAGAAGGTCCTCCGCGATGAAGCGTTTCTCTAAGTTCATTACGTGCCTATGCGGACTAGTGCTTTGCAGTTCGTCCGAAGTTCTCCAGGCACAATGGAAACCCGCCGAGACACGGTTGATGACTGAGTGGGGACGCGCCCTCAAGCCGGACTCGGTGTGGGCTGAGTATCCGCGCCCGCAGCTCGAACGCGGCAACTGGACCAATCTCAACGGGTTATGGTCTTATGCCATTACACCCCATGATGCTGCAAAGCCGACATCATGGGACGGCCAGTTGCTGGTGCCGTTCTGCCCGGAAGCGCCTCTGTCAGGCGTCGGACGCTTGATTGAACCAACGGAGGCACTTTGGTATCGGCGGATGTTACCGAGTATGAAAGGCGCGGACAAGCCAGCCGGTCAGCGGACGATGCTGAACTTCGAAGCGGTCGACTATGAAGCTACGGTTTGGATCAACGGTAAACAGCTGGGCTCGCATCGAGGTGGCCATACTCCATTTGCCTTTGATGTTACGGATGCTCTGCGCGGCGACGGCGCTGACGAATTGGTCTTGCGGGTGCTCGATGCAACCGAGGGTTATCAACTGCACGGTAAACAGAAACTGCGCAACGAGGGAATCTGGTACACCCGCGTCACTGGCATTTGGCAGACTGTGTGGATGGAGCAAGTCCCCGCGACGTTTTTGCGAGATCTTAATTACGCTTGTGATATAGGTAAAGGTTCCATCACTGTTACGCCTGAGTTGTCAAAGCCGGATGCTGCCGCCAAGATTCGTGTAACGGCTTCCTTCAAAGGGCAGGAAGTCGGCAAAGGCGAAGCGACTGGACCGGTGACAATCACTATTAACAAGGCTCAACTGTGGAGTCCCGACGCGCCGAATTTATATGACCTCAAAGTTGAATTGCTGGGTGCAAACGGCACTGTCGCCGATTCGGTGAAGGCTTACACGGCGCTGCGGGCGTTTGGTAAGTCGAAGAACGCGCAAGGTCACTGGCAACTGACACTGAACAATAAACCGATTTTTCAATGGGGGCCGCTAGATCAAGGCTGGTGGCCGGACGGCCTGCTGACTCCACCCTCGGACGCCGCCATGCGCTCGGATATCGAATTTCTAAAAGCATGCGGATTCAATATGATTCGCAAACACATCAAAGTTGAACCGCGCCGCTACTACTTTCACTGCGATACACTCGGCATGATCATGTGGCAAGATCAAGTGAGTAGTGGTTACGGCAAGAATCGTAACGAGCCGTCGACCAGCCCCGCTTGGACTCGCATGGCCCCCGATCCAGTGGATGCACAGTGGCCAGACGACGCTCATCAACAGTGGTTACTTGAATACAAGCGAATGGTCGAACATTTGCGGGATGCTCCCTGTATCGGAGTTTGGATTCCCTTCAATGAGGCTTGGGGCCAGCATGCGACCATGGAAGTTGGAAAAATGGCCGCAGAACTTGACCCGACTCGACTGATCAACATCGCTAGTGGTGGAAATTTTTGGCCAGTGGGCGATATTGCTGATCATCATGAGTATCCGCATCCGGCATTTCCGACCAAAGACCATCGTTTCGATGATTACGTCAAAGTCGTGGGTGAATTTGGCGGTCATGGTTGGCCGGTTAAAGATCACTTGTGGAAGCCGGATGCAAACAACTGGGGTTATGGCGGTTTGCCTAAGTCGATTGAGGAATGGCAAGGTCGCTACCAGACTTCGATCTCTGTGCTCGCGGCACTCCGCGCCGAGGGAATTGCGGCAGGCATCTATACGCAAACAACCGACGTCGAAGGTGAAGTCAACGGTCTGTTAACCTACGATCGATTGAAGAAAGCCGACACTGCTTGGTTGCGAAAACAATCGGACTCGTTGCTTTCGGCTCCAACCGTGTTAACTGACCGGCGCGATTTAATTGCAACAGCCGAAGCGGAACCGCAAAGTTGGCAATACACGACCACCGCGCCTGCAGACAAATGGATGCAACCAGCGTTTGACGCTTCGAGTTGGCAGACCGGTCAAGCGGGTTTTGGTGCCGGCGATCCTGCACCACCTGGGGCGTCGATCCGAACGGCTTGGACGACACCCGAGATTTGGGTTCGACGCTCGTTCGATCTAGCGGATGCGGCTACTGACCAAGTCTACTTGCGGCTGTATCACGACGAAGACTGTATCGTGTACATCAACGGTAACGAAGTCGCTCGCTTTTCCGGTTACTCAACGAGCTATGTCAACCTGGCGCTCGCTGCGAGCGGCTCGCTGGTGAAAGGCAAAAACGTGATCGCGATTTATTGCAAGCAAACCGGCGGCGGTCAATTCATCGACGCGGGTCTGTTTACGGCCAAGTAACGCATTGCAGTCGAGTCGCTCCGCGACTCGACTGCGCTCACGAATGCCCATAAGCAGACAAACTGCTCCGAGTTGCAGCGCAGCGCGGCCACGATTCGCAAGATCACAGCCTCAACGGGAATTGCAAACAGGCTTACTTTAACGCAATCGTTTG
>JANLQO010000471.1:0-3845 GCA_031367855.1 Planctomycetia bacterium
GATCGATTACATCCTGCAATCGACAGATGGATTTTTGAAGGACGACTTTCCCGCGACTAATTCTCGATACGTCAAGTAAGTCATCGACTAGGCGAATCAATTGCTTGACGTGTCGATCAGCGATATCTGTCAGTTGTTTGGCCTCAATGCGCTCATGGGGCATGTCTCGCAACAGCAGTAGTGACGACGCGACGGGTGACAACGGGTTTCTTAACTCATGTGCTAGCGTCGCCAGAAACTCATCTTTGTTCTTATTGGCTTGGACAATCTGCTCTTCCGTTCGTTTTCGTTGCGTTACATCGAAAAAGACTCCTTGCATGAAAGCGGGATTGCCGAACGGATCGCGTTCAACTCGACCTCTAGCCAGTATCCATTTGCCTGTTTTTAATGGAAATTCAACTTCGTAATGTCCCCCTAGAGTCAGAGCCCGATCCACAACCTCCTGAACGCGATTTCTATCCTCGCTATGTACGCATTCGAGGAATTCCTGAATCGGGTGCTGCGTACGATGATCCAAATTCATTTCGAATAATTTGAGTAAATTGTTATCCGCCGTGACAATACCCGATTGAATGTCGAATTCCCACGTACCTACTTCGCCCGTTGCCAGTACTGATTCAAGTCGCTTCTCTATTTCCGAAATCCTTAACGCTTGACGACTCACCTTTCTCGCAGTCAGATACAGCAAGAGTGCAAAGAGCGAAACTTCGATAATTGTTATGAAGGCTGTTCCAAAGGCATCGTCGAAATAACCTGCACTCTCTGCTGAGATTCGAAGTCCATTGAGAAATAGCGGAATGGCAACCGCTGGCACTACGAGCCTTCGCAAAACGAGCCCACCGGCATCATTGCGATCAAGCACTCTCTGAAAACCGTATTCTGGAATCAAAGCGATTACGCCAATCGCCAATACAAAAACCACAATCGCGGTTTGACGGGCAATCGCTGTTACGCTCGCGATGCCATAGAGCAAGTTCGCCCCAAACCAGTACCCAATCAACGAAACGCTAGCGATCGCAAGTACGGGCAATACAATCAGGCTCGCAAGTCTTCGCTGACGCGAGCCACAACTTGTCAGTGTCAGCGCACCGCTCAAAAGGAAAAAGGAGACACAGGCGGGGATGCCCATTCGCATGGAAGATAGCGACGCATTCTGCCCCCACTCGCGAGTCACCAAAAACGTGTCGATGCCAAAGTTCAATCCGGTAAGGTGCTCCACAAAAGTGAACAGTGCAATGATTGCAACCGAAGTTGAAAGGATGCGAGTTACCCAAATGGCTCGAATGTTCTTCGTCGACACAAGAATTTGAATCGAGATTCCCAATAGCACTGCGCACAGCGCAGGGTTTGCAAACATCGATATGCCGTCGTCTGCCCAGTCGGTCAGACGAGGGACGTTGAAAACCCACCCAGAAATCGTTGCAAGCCCACCGATCTGCGCAAACGACGAAGTGGCAATGACAAGCGATTTCTGAACTGGTGGTATGGCAATTCGAGTTGATTTCATTGCGTGAGCGAACCGATCAGTTGAGATCCTATTTATGGTCACCTAACGCGAATACGAGTCACTGGATTTTACAATAACTAACACCTAGACCTAAGTAGCCAATCATCTTGCAAAAAAATCGGCGGCAAGTTGCAGAAACTTCGAAGGGCAACGTGTCACCCTCGCACTTGCTTCGACCCAAGCCAGTTCCATTTGAAACTGACGTACATCGAATCGGCCTGGAAAAAACGATTTAGGCGGATTTCAAGGCCTTCACAATGCGATTAATTTGACTAACAATGAACTGCCGATATAATCGTCACTGCACAAATCGTGCATTGTCAATCCCGGCGATATTTCCCCGGCGTAGTCCATGCTTCTCAAATGCTCAAAATGTTGCCAAGCCGCTGATCGGCTACTTATCCACCTAATTGTGTGTGTGGCGGTATTGGTAGCATTTGGAATGGTTTTTGGGTCCACAGCATCTGCGGCTGGATGTTCACATCGCTTCGAAAACGCGATGCAGAGCTTGGATCCCTACGGAAAACCGCTGGCTAATAATGTAAAAAAATCTACAGCGGAGGCGAATTTCAGTACTACGTATTACCGGTCGGCGAGCCCTGCAAAGGTCCCAATTGCAAGGGCGCGCCGCCGCCGAACCTAGCAGCGATACCACCCGTAATCACGAACGATCGTTGCGATTTGACATTGCTCACCAACAGTTCAAGCGTTGGTCAGTCCCATTTTTGCGGCAGTTCTAGGTTGTGCCTGACAATGAGGCCAATCTCTCAGGTGCAGGATGGTCTGTTGAGACCACCAACCACTTCATTGCACTCGCAGGCTTGATCAAGAATTCCGAATCTCGTTAGGAATTCAGTATCAGGTTCTCCTAGACCTAGTTGGCCTAGACTCTGTTTGAAGAGTGTTTTGGCGCGTTGAGTCTTCGATGGGTGCTTAATTCCCTGTGAATCTAGCACGCCCCTTCGCAGAGCCTCCTAACATGCCACCCTCATAATAGAGTTGGATGCGCCACTGAATTGACACTGCAAGAGCGATTAGTCGCGCTTTGCTACGTCTGCAATGAACCAAGGTTATAAGATCGCTCGGTACGCGATTCGGTTGTTTTTGCCCGGTGAGTTGTGCAATGCAATCGATGAACTTTGAGTTCAATTCTTTCACTAATACGTTTCGAATTTTTTGACCTACATTGCGCGTTATCTCAAACCTAATAAGGACTTTTCAATGAAACGATATAAATCACTTTTGGTTCGTAGTGGCTTTACGCTGGTAGAACTCCTGGTCGTGATTGCCATCATCGGCATTTTGGTTGGTCTGCTCTTGCCCGCAGTGCAAGCCGCGCGTGAAGCGGCACGACGCATGCAATGTGGCAATAATCTCAAGCAACTCGGCTTGGCTCTCCACAACTACGAATCTACCAACAAGCGCCTACCCGCAGGCAGAGCGCCCACAACAAGTATCTCGACGTTTGGGGCACTGCTACCCTACATGGAACAATCGAACGTCTATCAGCTTGTTGACTTTCGAGTTTCCTCAACGCACGCCAACAACGCAGCAGCGTTAGGCACGAACATACCGACATTCCTTTGTCCATCTGATCCCGTTAGTATCATTCCCGTTGCCGGTTGGGCGGGTACAAACTACCGAACGAACCAAGGTTCAGGGATTCTGAACAGTCTTCCGCCGACTTTGAGTTCCGACCCAAATTTTGGCTACCCAGAGCCTAACGGCCCAATGATACCTAGCAAGTTCCTTAAGTTAGGCGAAGTTGTGGATGGACTCTCCAACACAGCCGCATTTAGCGAACACGGAAAAGGTGACTTTAGCAACGCGATCTCTAGTTTCACCGATACTTTCCGTCCCGGTGCGAATCCTACCACTGCAGATGAGGCGATGCGTGATTGTGCGGCTGTCAATACGCTTGATCTAAGCATGCAAGGAAATAGCAACGTGGGCGGTCCGTGGCTAAGTGGTGGCCATACTGCCACCAACTATTTCCATGCCGCTCCACCGATGAGTCGATCCTGTATGTTTCCGCCAGGAAGGATTTCGACAACTGCCAAGAGCTATCATACGGGCGGCGTCCAAGTCGCACGTTGCGATGGTTCAGTCGTCTTTATTCCGCAAACGATTGATCTCGCCGCATGGCGGGCTTTCGGCTCACGGAATCAAGGCGAAACTCTGGGCGGAGCAAACGAATAAGGCTCGTCAGCAGAATTTGTGGGTGAAAAACTATAGGTTCGCGCGGTGTTGAGGCCTCTGAACGGAGGTTTAACGCATTCTGCCAAATCCCGAAGTGCTCGATGAGAAGGAAGTGCGACGGCAAGCGGTTGGCTCACCG
>JANLQO010000476.1:0-2448 GCA_031367855.1 Planctomycetia bacterium
ATCTTGCGTTGTTCGAGCATTTCCATTCGGAGATTGGCACGACGGGCGCTGCGACGGTTGGTTTTACCAGTAGATTTTTTCGAACTGAACACGATTGTTTTCCTTGTTTGCGTTGCGAAAGCACGGTTAGTTATTCAATCAAGCGGAACGCACTTGGATCTGTTACAACTGGTCAGCGAAGAATTTCGTTTTTTTGCCATTCGGTGCAAAATGCGGTTTACTTCACCTCCCGAGTGAAGCCTCACTACTCAGAAACACAAGAATGACGAATACACAGTAGCGAAAGAGCAAAATCTCGTAAACCTTCGCACGAGCGTCTGTTATCTAGCACACTGCCGATCACAACTGCCTGCCGTACGGTGGCAGACCTCGATTTGGTATGCCGGAGAAACTCCTACTATATGAGCGGTGGGCATTAGCACGAGCAACTTACAGCATCGTTTGGTGTCACGATCTCGCGACAGACTAGAGACGGAAGGGTATGAGTCTGTGACGCGGCAAGCCGTCAAGTCATGCTAGCGTTGCATGGGTATTCTGAATTGGTCTCAGGCGTGCCTTTTAGCCAGGACGGTAGGTGGTTGGCATCAACCGGCTGGGATAATATTGTGAAACGGTGGGACGCCACAAACGGTCAAGAAATTCACACGTTCCATGGCCGTAAAAGGCTTGGTACGAGACTTGCAGGCTTTTCGGCCTTGTCATTTTGATGCATGACGCTATGGTCGCCTCGGAAACAAAATAGTGAAATTCCATCGAAATTGTCATGTTGTTTTTGCCAAGTCGTTGTGCCTAGAAATCTAGCCTCTTTTTTGGCCGACTTCTCTGACCAATCAACTCGCTCGAGCAAGACCGTTAAGGTGGCCAGAAATCAGAAGGAATTCCGCCGCCAGCCAACTCGCACCGGTGGGGCAGGCCGGGGCGTGCCAAGGGTCGAGCTTTCTTCTGCACAGGACGAACTGTCCTCGGTCAGTTGTGCGCACGTTGTTAGCGTGCGATCACGGAGAACGACCGCAGATCCAGGATTTCGATGGCTGCGGAAGTCTGACCAGCTGAGTTGATTTTCACCACAAGCATTCACTCGTTCCAGTTTGACACGCGGGAGCTTCGAATGACTATCGAGATTGGGCGAAACATATCTTGATCAGTTTTCGAGTTGCAGACGCACCAAGGCCAGGATGGTTGAACGTATGGGTTCCGGTAATTGCTTCCACGATCGAAGCACAATTTGACAGGCTGATCAATCCGGAGGCTCAGGAGACTCATCGCGACACGATCGGTCCTGAAGATAGGATGGAGGACCATTCGCAATGGATCGCTTGAAACTTATCATCCGCAACCCGCCAAAGGTCAGCAGCGCGTTCACCAGCAACGTTTCGAATCCCATTTGATAACCTCTAAACAGGTCTTGGCTGAACGCACGCAGTAAATAAGAAATCACCGCAGCCGCCACGCACACCAGCGGTACTAGAGGCTCGCACGTCAGGCGTTTTGTCAGGATTCCAAACGCGAACAAGCCAAGCAAGGGCCCATACGTAATCGCGGCTAAGTCGAGTACGGTCTTGATAATCGACTCGTTTTGTCTCCAGTAAAACCACATCACCAGCACTTGAAACAGGATCGCAATTCCCAAATGCACCGACTTGCGAACGCGCCTTTGCTTGACTTCATTCCAGTTGCGGTCGCGAATCCCAATCAAATCGATGCAAGTGCTAGCCGTCAGCGCTGTGAGCGCTCCGTCGGCACTTGGAAACAAGGCGCTGATCAAACCGATAATAAAAAGCAGCCCCAGCCATGGCGGAAAGTACTTGAGCGCGAGCGTCGGAAATAAATCATCGCTCTTCGCTGGCATCTCCAAGCCAAGTTGCTGTACTTTCAGATAGATCAAGGCACCCAGCAGCAAGAACAATACGTTCGTCAGCAGCAATACTCCACTGAAGACCAGCATGTTTTTCTGAGCGCCGGCCAGCGTTCGCACGCTCAAGTTCTTCTGCATCATCTCTTGATCTAATCCTGTCATGGCAATCGTGATAAAGATACCGCTGAGGATTTGCTTCACAAAGAACTGAGCACTCTTCCAATCGGTCTCAATCACTCGCAACATGCCACTGTCCGCCAGCTGCTGTTTCCAGTCCGCCATCGCTGGATCGCTCATGATGTAAAGAATTGTGCCGACAAGTGCCGCCAACATGAACAGGGTTTGTAACGTGTCGGTCCAAACGATCGTCTTCACACCACCCTGCAACGTATACAAAAAGATCATCAGCAAGACCACGCCACTGGTGACCCAAAACGGAATCCCGATTGACTCGAGCAAGTACTGGTGAATCACGTACAGCACGATGTAAATCCGCGCCGTCGCCCCCAACAGTCGACTGACAATGAACAGCGTGCTCCCGGACTTGTAACTCACTTCACCCAATCTCTGTCGCAAATAGCCGTAGATGCTGG
>JANLQO010000220.1:0-4154 GCA_031367855.1 Planctomycetia bacterium
ATATTGCGTAACTCGATCGCATCATTGATCCCGTTGAACTTGGCTTTGCGATCCTCGAGTGATTCGGGCTCGATATCCAGAACTTGAAAGAGCCGATCGATTGCGACGAATGCTTCTTGAAATTGAACATTGACCGTCGCTAGTCTATCGAGCGGCTGCAAGAGATAACCCAGAAGCGTATAGAAAAACATCAGTTCGCCAATTGACAAGGCGCCCGAGACAACGCGGTAGCCGCCATACCAGAGTATGGCTAGCCCGGCGATGCCTGTCAGTAGTCCACCGAGTGCATCAAGGCTTGTGCCAATCATCTGCATCGAGAACGCCGATTGCACTAACTTTACAAGCCGTTGCTCGCCGGCCTCCATCCTCGTTCGTTGGGCACTAAAGGCCTTTATTGTTTCGACTCCGGAAATGTCCTCCACAATGTGCGCCGAATAAGTAGCAGTTGCTTCCATAACTGCCCGAGATTGGCGTTTCGTTGCCGGTTGATGCAACATGACGACTGCGAACCAAAGGGGGCCAAACAGTGCGGCAACAAACGCAAGTTGAACATCATACATCGCTAGCACTGCGGAAGTGAACAACACGACGACTCCATCGACAACCGCCGTAAGGGCAGCGCCGCTGATCGCTTCACGCACTTTTGACGCATCATTCGCTCGTGAGAAAATTTCACCGACTTGTCGCATTTCAAAGAAGTTCATCGGTAGTGAAAGGACGTGGCGCGTGTATCCAGCAATCAGCGACAAGTCGACTTTGCGTCCGATGTAGGCAAGTAAATACTGCCTCAGGGCTCCGAATAGAGTTCGGAAAAGCAAGATGGCTAACATGCCTATTCCAAGGGCATTTAGTAGGCGCATTTCGCCGCGTACCAAAACTGAATCAACAAGATGTTGAACGAAGTAAGACGTGGATATTCCTAGCAATGTCATCAAAATAGCGCACAGGATCGCTTCGGATAAGACACCGTAGTGGGCGGTCAGCAAGCCAAGAAAGCGTCGCACGGGAGTGGTTGGCTTGTTGGCACAATGGCTCGCAGCAAAAGAATCATTCGGTGCGAGGAGCAGCATATTTCCAGTCCATTGACCTTCGAATTCCCTTCGTGTTAGTTTCAGTATGCCTCGCCCTGGATCTGCGACGGTGACGTACTTGTGATTGACCTTGTGAAGCACCACAAAGTGCCCGTGGCCTTCTTCCATGGTGATATGAACAATCATTGGAAGCGGCACGCTGGTGAGAGCTTCATAGGGTCCTCGGACTGCCCTTGCCGTAAACCCCGTCCGTTCGGCTGCTAAGACGAGTCCAAGCAAATTGGTTCCAACGCGATCAGTGCCTGACAAATCACGAAGGGCTTCCAGCCCGAACTGGATGCCGTAATGCCGGGCCACCGTCGCCAGTGCAGCGGCCCCACAGTCGCTGCCGTCGTTCTGCCGTATGCAGTGAAACTTGCGAAACATTGGGCTTATCCATAAAAAAAGATTCGGCGATTTCAAGTTACGATAGTTTCAGAAGCGAAATCCGGCAGGACTTGTTACAGCTTCGCCAAAAATTTTCGGGCACTGCGATCATTGCTGAAAAGAATGAGCGAACTTTGCTTCAGCCAGTTTTGCTGGCGTTTCCCCAACACCACTGGATCTGGGCGGCCTGACGCCGTTGGGCGAGCCATTCCTCAAATAGGAGGTTCTTGATGGCCAAGAGAACAGAGTCGTTGAGGCAGGCAGGGGTAATGGATAAAACTCGGACCAGTGTATAACCATGCTCACTGGGAACCGGTCCGATCAGTTCACCTGGCACGGCTGCAAAGATCAACTCTCCCAAGGCTGGCCTAGTTTGACGGCGCTCAATTACCGCGAACAAGTCGTTGGGTAAAACGTCGTCGCATTTCTTCCCTTCAAGGAAAAAGCGTTCGGCTGCGGTGTAGAAATCTAGCGTGCCATTTTTGATCTGTTCGGCCAAACTGGATGCGCACTCTCTATCCGCAACTTCGATTCGAGCGATTCGTGCCGTATCGAAGCCTCTTGTATGTTTTCGAAAATACTCGTCAGCACGATGAGAGGTTACTCGGTCGCGGACCTTGTCTATCAAGCGGTTATCGGTGACGAAACGTTCTAGACTCTCGTGAGTCATTCCATTGTGTTCCAGCCAATGGTGCATCTCTTCAGACTTAAATAGTCTTTTTGCAATCCTGAATTGATCAAGAGCTTCCTGCACTTCGGTGTCGGTAAGTAGGATCGGCTCTCTCGCTAGTTCTTCCCGGATCACGCACTGATTCACCAACTGGTTCGCAATCGAGGCTTCGTCCCATACGAAATCAAGGAATGCAATTGCTTCATCCACTTTTAGAACGTAGGCATTCACTCGCAACAAATCGGCGTCGCTCCAGCGATGAACGCCGAGTAACGGCCAGGGAGTGACTCTTTCAGCGCAGTAGCTGATCGAAACCGTTCCTTCGTCGCCGCTGCGCACAAGCGCATCGTAATGGACCGATTGATCGTACGCTTCAGTTTCGGAAAGTAAGTTCAGAGCCAATTTAGGGTGCCGCTTACGCAAGCTTTGAAGTCGGATTTGAGCCTCTTTCGGCTGGATGGACTCGCGCTCAAGTCTCAGCAAGAAATCGAGTGTGTCGGTTATGGCAAGTTGAAGGTTGTCATTCATGATTAGTTTTCCTTTGATCCACTTATCAGTAAGTCACAAATTGCATCGCTAATTGGCAAACCTGTTTTCTGTTCGATCCAAAGATATTGACCGTTAGGGTTGATCTCGATGAATACGTAACGACCATCCGGCGTGAGAATCATGTCGATCGCTCCGTATTGCAGATTCAGTCGCTCGACGAGACGCACGCACTGAGACGCAATTTCTGCTGGCAATTCATGTTCGAAGTGCGGTGTCTGATCGTAATCGTAGCGCCGCCAATCATATCGAGTGTGGTGTGTGTGTTGTGAATGGATTTCAGCCGCGAAGACTTGCTGGCCAACAACGGTAATTCGCAGCTCAAGACGTTTGGGAACATAGGCCTGGAGAATCACAGGACAGTGCTGAACAACTGACGCGTATCCAATGTTTCGGTGGGAGACGAATTCTGTATAGCGAACGAACGTGTTCCCAGCGGCACGTTGAAACGAATTGCCAACTAGTTTGCTGATAATTTGTCCATTATTTTGCTGGTAGAAATCCAAAAACTCGTCGGGGCTATTGGTAACTAGGGTCGGAGGTAATTCGAATTCCAGATCGCTCGCAATGCGAAGTTGCGACATCTTCAACCCAGCACGAAGGAGAACTGCCGGCGGAGCAGGAAGCCAGAATGCGTCGAGTGTATTCCACACATCCCGCAAATAGCCCTGACATTCACCAGCAACAAATTCGCGGACCGTCTCGTCCTGAATTCGATCGTCGGGCACCGGCAACCCGGGCCGCCGCATCCACACAGACCTAATTGTGTTCAAATCAATTGAAGAACCATTCCATCCCAGTGTCGACCTCATCTGACCATTGGCAGCGTAGCCGATCGATACGCTTGATCGCGACGGAAAATCTTTGGGATTAAACCGCAGAAAATCAGCTCCTCGATTCTTCAGTTTCTCGATCACAAAATCGGAGTGTGTATCACTAGGTTCGGTCAAGATTAGGATCATGGGACACCAGTTAACGTAACTGCTTAGGTAAAGATACTTTGCAAAAAAAACACCGAAATCTGGTCACACAATGAAACCAGATTTCGGCCGGGGCGTACCGCTTATACAGTGCATGAGTCGCCGTCAGTTGCAGTGTCGACTTGACCAGGGCTTGTCACAGAAGCTGGCTTAGTTGATGTACCACAGGTCACGGAAAGGCCCCCTAGAGAGCCAGCACCTCGGAATGCAGCCAATCGCATACCGCCGGATACTCTTTCCAGATCCTGTGGCGAAAGTTGGGAAACCAAATCGGGTAGGTCAGCGATTCTGGTGCGTGCGATCTTGGATTTCTGAAACATGTTTCACTCCTTCACCTTTGAGGTGAGTAAAGATTGGAGCAATCGCTGCGGACTACGAAGTGAAGTCCCCAGGCTTGCCTACAATCCGAAGCGTAACTGTCACTCGTTTGTTACGAGGTTTTCGGAAGTTTTATCCCGTGCATGGCCGTACGACGGGTTGAGTAGTGAAATAACATGCCAA
>JANLQO010000530.1:0-7765 GCA_031367855.1 Planctomycetia bacterium
TTTCAATGCCAGCACGTCATCCTTCAGTCGCCACAACATGCCGCGAGTGGTATCGCCGCTGATGCCTCGATTGGCAACTTTCATGCCTTCAAAGGTACCTCCCATCGACTCGCCCCATCCCTGCGTAATCGAATCGCCGAAAAATACGACGGCACCTTGATCTTGCGAAACTTGCTTGGCCCACATGCTTCGGCGGTCTTTCCAAAGTCCCTTGAACCAATCGAATCTACGCATCGGTCCAACGCCCGGTAGACCTTCGTCGGTAGCCGGAATGTCAAAACTCGCCGAAGGAGCAGTTTTGTCTTGCCCCAATGAAAGTGAGCTGCAACACAAGCTGAGAAAAACGAGGCCGAGCGTAGGAGCGCGCAACATCATAGGTGCCCTTTGACTAGAATCGGAGGAGTGGTAAGTCAGTAGAGTGATCTGAATCGCCCGTTGTCGCAAGATACCTAGTGGGACAGCGCCAATTTGTGTTGGCGTCGAGGCTCTAGCCCGGATTATTCATGGCGCGTAGCTACGTTCGCCAGAACGTGGTGAACCGCTTTGAGTTACAGCCACGTTCTGGCGAACGTAGCTACGACAGTCCGGGCTGCCGCTTTTGAAGCAGGCGAAATGCAAAATCACCTAAAGACTGTACTCCCAAGAGTTTGCAACTAAACCTTGCCCATCCGCTTCCCAGCTGGAAGCCAATGCCACGTTTAACTCACTGCAATTAACCATCGATTTTTGGAGCGTGTCAGTGCCCTACCATTACTTGCAAAATCCGAAGCGCTTTGCATGGCTGTGCATGGTATACGCAGTCGTACTGACCCCATCCGCCCCCTGCGTTCATGGGGCCGAGCCCAAACTGGAAATCTTGATCAAGCATGGGCGAATCGTCGATGGCAGCAGCGCCCCATGGTACGTCGCCGATGTCGGTATTCGCGGTGGCAAGATCGTCCGAATCGGTCAAATCGATGCCGCCCAAGCCGAGCGGATCATCGATGCGACAGGTCTGGTTGTCGCGCCGGGATTCATCGACATGATGGGCCAAAGTGCTACGCCGATGTACGAAGATCCGCAATCTGCCTTGAATCTTTTGACGCAAGGCATAACCACCATCAACGCGGGCGAAGGCGCATCGGCGGCACCGCTTGGTTCTGCGGCAGGAGCCCGGCAAGGTTGGACTTCGTTTGCGGAGTACTTCGCGCTGCTTGATTCTCTCGGATTGCCAGTGAATGTTGTCCAGTCAGTGGGGCATACTCAGGTGCGAGAACTTGTTCTTGGCGAAATTGACCGACGACCCAGCGATGAAGAACTACACAGCATGCGAGACTTGGTTCGCGAAGGCATGCAAGCTGGAGCGATCGGTGTTTCCACAGCTTTGATCTATCCACCCGCCGTTTACGCCAGGACCGAAGAGATCGCAGCGTTGTGCGAAGTTGCCGGCGAGTATGGTGGTCGCTATTACACTCACATGCGCAACGAAGGCGACCGCTTGCTGGAAGCGATCGACGAAGCGCTGGATATCGGGCGCACAGGCAAGACTCCTGTCCACATCTTTCACCTCAAAACGGCTGGTAAACAAAACTGGCATAAAATGCCCTTGGCGATCGCCAAAATTAAAGCCGCGCGCGCACAGGGTCAGCAAATCACGGCAGATATCTATCCCTATATCAACAACGGCCTCGGCATCGCGGCGTTCATTCACCCGCGACACTTCGCTGAGGGCACAGAACGGTTAATAGAACAACTCGCGGTACCGGACAAACGAGCTGAAATACGTAGCGAAATGGAAGGCACGGATGGCTGGGAAAATTGGTACCGCCATGTCGGCTTCGACTGGGGACGAGTGATTGTCGGCAAAACCAGTGACTCAAAATACGATGGGCTGATCGGAAAGAGTGTGGCGGAGATTGCCTCGAACCAGCAAGAAGACGCTTGGGAATCGTTCTTCAAGCTCGTCAAGGCGAGCGCTTTTGTGCTGCCACAGAGCATGACGGAAGCCAACAAAATTCTGGCAATGCAGCAGGATTTCGTTTCGTTTTGCACGGACGTTGGACCTGCGGGCGGAGACAGTTTTGCTTCCCATCCGAGAGCTTATGGATCGTTTCCAAGGTTGCTATCACGTTATGTCCGCGAATTAGGTGCGATCTCGCTCGAACGTGCGGTCGCACAGGCGAGCGCGGCCGCTGCGAACAATGTTCTCGTTTACGATCGCGGGCGGATTGCAGAGGGATTAGCGGCAGATGTGATTGTGTTTGATTTCGAAAACACCCGTGACACCGCAACTTTCGAACAACCCGCTGGAGTATCCGAAGGTATGCGTTTTGTGATCGTTAATGGCCGTGTAGTGCTGGAAAATGGGAAGTTTACCGGCGCGCGACCCGGACGAGTGCTGCGCGGCCCCGGGTATGACCGGAAAACCGCGCCTCCGAACATTTCTACCGGCGAAGACGTGACTGAACTCAAGAGTTTCGATGCGATGATGCATGACTTTTTGAGTGAACACAGAGTGCCCGGCGCGGCGATTGCGGTCACCGATCACGGTCGCTTGGTGTTCGCACGCGGCTTTGGATATTCCGACCTAAAGAGCTCACAAAAGGTCTTGCCCGATAGTTTGTTTCGTATCGCGAGTATTTCGAAACCCATTACCGCTATTGCGGTTCTTCAATTGGTCGACCAAGGCAAGTTGGCGCTCGACACCAATGTGTTCGATGTCTTAGATTTCAACACCGACATCATCGCCGCGGGCGACAAGTTCGAAAAGCGCCTGCGGGGAATCACGATTGAGCACCTGCTGGAACATCGCGGCGGTTGGGATCGCGGCCAGTCCTTCGACGCCATGTTCCAGTCGCTCAGGTTTGCCCGCGAGATGAACGTGGCGGCTCCCGCGAAACCGGAAGACATCATACGAAGTATGTTGACGCAGCCGCTCGATTTCAATCCCGGTGAACGGTTTGCTTACTCGAACTTCGGCTACTGTTTGCTCGGGCGTGTGATTGAGAAAACAACAGGCCAAACCTACGAGCACTTCGTACAGACTTCGGTTTTAGGACCATTGGGTATCAAGGACATGCGAATCGGTGCGACTCGTATTGAAGGTAGAGCCGAGCGGGAAGTTCGCTACTATCAACCCGGCTATGGCAAGTCGGTCTTCGAAGCGGATCTCGGCATGCGTTCACCTTGGCCCTATGGAGCTTGGCATTTGGAAGCGATGGATGCGCACGGCGGATGGTTAGCTTCGGCGATCGATCTGGCAAAAATTGCAGCGTCATTGGATGACGCGCAGAGTTGTCCATTGCTCACTCCGGCTAGTTGGTCTCGCATGCACGCACGACCGCAAGGATTGGCGGGGCATGATGCACAGGGTAAACCGAAGGATGCGTACTACTCGCTCGGCTGGTTCAATCGCGATGTAGACAATGGCGGGGTGAATCATTGGCATACCGGTTCACTCGATGGCACCGCCACGATCCTGATACGCCGTTGCGATGGTCGCAATTTTGTAGCCTTACTGAATAGTCGCGCCAGTCCTTCCACTGAACATCTCGGACGAGAAATCGATCAACTTTTGCACCGCGCAGCGGACGCAGTGGACAAGTGGCCGACCACAGATCGTTTTAATGAGTTTTTCAAACCTTAACTCGCATGACCGAACGTTTCCGCCGAAGCCGCTTCGCATGCTCGACGGTATGCGTCAGGTAATGGCTCGCGCAACAACTCGCCCTCGTCCAAGTAATCGTAAAGTTCACCGTAGTGCTTTGTCTCTGTCGGTGAAACGCGATGCATGAGGTGCCAGGGTCGCAGGTCAGTTGAGTGGACCAGTCCAATGGCGCCAAGCAACTCACACAAGCTCTTGATTGTTTCGCGGTGAAAGTTAGCGACTCTAACGCTCTTGTTGGTCGGATCGAGACCGGCCATTAAATACTTATCCTGCGTCGCCACCCCAGCCGGACAATGGTTACTGTTACACTTCAAGGCTTGAATACATCCGAGAGCGAGCATCATGCCGCGCGCCGAATAACATGCGTCGGCACCCAAGGCCAGTCGTTTTACGAGTCCGAAGCCCGAGGTCACCTTTCCGCTTGCCAGCACCCGAATCTTTGAACGCACCGAGTAACCGACGAGCGCGTTGTGCACAAAAATCAGCCCTTCGAACAGCGGTGAACCCACATGATTGGAGAACTCAAGCGGTGCGGCGCCCGTTCCGCCTTCGCCGCCGTCTACCGAAATGAAATCTGGAGTGATCCCGGTTTGCACCATGGCTTTACAAACCGCTAAAAACTCTCGCCGCTTGCCAACGCAGAGTTTAAAACCCACTGGTTTGCCACCGCTGAGCGTGCGCATTTTGGCGACGAACTCGAGCAGTCCGATGGGCGATGAAAATGCCGAATGGCCTGGAGGTGACAATACATCCTGACCCATGGGTACGCGGCGCATGGCGGCAATTTCGGGTGTCAGCTTGGCAGCCGGCAAAATCCCTCCGTGGCCAGGCTTGGCTCCCTGCGACAGTTTGAGCTCAATCATTTTGACGCTCGGGTGAGCGACTTGTTCGGCATACAGTTCCGGCGAAAAGCTCCCGTCTAGGTTTCGACATCCGAAGTAACCTGTTCCAATTTGCCATATCAGATCGCCGCCTCCTTCGAAGTGATATGGGCTTATGCCCCCTTCGCCGGTGTTGTGCGCAAAGCTACCCAGTTTGGCACCACGACTGAGTGCCAGCACGGCATTCTTGCTGAGCGAGCCGTAACTCATGGCCGAGATATTCAGCAGACTCGCTGAATACGGGTGCTTGCAATCGGGCCCTCCAATCGTGATCCGCATATCTTCCGGTTCATGATGAATGGGTGCCATCGAGTGATTGATCCACTCGTATCCAGCCACATACAAGTTCTCTTTAGTGCCGAACGGAACTGTGTCTCGAACTTTCTTCGCCCGCTGATAAACCAAGGAACGCTGATCGCGATCAAACGGAACTCCCTCAGTGTCGCTTTCGACAAAGTACTGATAAACCTCGGGTCTCACAAATTCCAGCAAGTAACGCATGCGTCCAATGGCTGGAAAGTTCCTGGGAATCGATCGTTCAACTTGAAAGTAATCATGAATTCCGAGGGCGATGATCGGCCCAAGTAGAATCCAAGCCCACAGTAACTGGGGTAATAAAAACCCCGCCAAAACACTCAGGACGATGGCCGAGACAACAAAGTAAACGAATAGTCGTCGCATGCCAGGGTCCTGTTCGGGCGCAGAATTGAAGTACCTAAAGGTGAAGGTGTTTTAGCAGATCATCCGTTAGAAAACGACCTCACCCAATTGTGTAAGTCGATTGACCTTCAGATTACGGGAGGATAGGTTGAATCCTGTTGCTTCCAAACTCTCTTGACGAACCCAAAATATGTCGGCTGCAAAATCAATCGACGCCCGCTCAGCCTTTTTCTTGTGGCCTACGATCTGCATGGCGGTTTCAATCTTCGGGTGTTCAACCCGTCAACCCACCGCGCAGTCGAGTCCTGCTACCGGGGACAAGGGCTCGGTTGTCGCTGGCGTTGACACCACCAAGCCAAATCTAAATAGCAATCCCCCGCGCCACGACAAGACGCCTGCAGTTGACTTGATACCTGGCAATTCAATCGCTGAAACGGCAGACGACCGGTCAAAGGTTCACCCTACTGAACAACTGCCCCCAACGGATGCCCTGGCGCTACGTCAGGAAGCCAAGCAACTTGCCGACGAAGTCATTCGACGGTTTCCCAATAGCCCGGATGCGCTGGAAATCAAAGCTAGATTTCTGATGCTCTTTGGCGAAACCGAGGTGGCCAAGACTTGTTGGCTAGCAGCTTTGAAACTCGATGCCAACTATGCCTATGCGCTCCAAGGCTTGGGCAAGGTCGCAATCCTAAACTCAGAGTTTGAGCAAGCCATCGAATATCTCAAAAAGTCGATTCCAAGCCAACCGACTAACGCGGATCCCGTTCACGATTTGTCCGATGCATATATGAAAGTTGGAAAGCCTGAGGAATCGATTGCCTGCTTGCGGGCATTCGCTGATAACAACCCTCAATCTGCCTTGACGTTCTTGCTTTTGGGTCAGAGCTATCTAGCGAAAGAGCAATTCGAAGATGCCGAAAAGGCGTTTCGGACCGTACTGCAAATCTCTCCAGGGCAGCCCCGAGCCGAGAATGGTTTGGCAACGACTCTCGTACGGCTTGGAAAACGAGAGGAAGCGAAGCAGTTGTTAACGAGCCAAAAAGCAAATCGGAAAGCGAACGACAAGAACCGCTCGCCAGAAGAGGTGTTCCGGGACGAATTGAAAGAGCTGTCGAAGCGATTTCATGCGGTTGCCGAGTTCTGTGCAGTTAACGGAGATAAGCCCGCAGCAGAACAAGTGGCGCTGCGAGCGCTGGTACTTGATCCAAACAATCTGCAATCCAAAGCCCTCCTCGTAGACATCTTTCAAGAACAGGGTCGGCTAAAACCGGCACTTGATCTCGTAGGCCAATTAGCTGTATCGGACCAAGAGAATCCGCGTTGGCCTTATACGCGCGGCGCATTGCTGATTTTGTTAAAAGACAAGAAAGGCGCTCGTCAGGCTTATCAGGAAGTCGTTCGATTAGCACCAGCTAGCGCCGCTGGCTATGAATCGCTTGCTCGGTTGGCGATCGAAACGCGCAGCGACTTAAATTCGGCTGTTGAAAACGCCCAGAAAGCCGTCGAAATTCGTGGTACCGCCGCGGACTATGAACTATTGGCCCAAGCCTACGCGGTCAATTCTGACTTCTCCCAAGCCCACGAGTGCTTGTCTGAGGCGATTCGGCGAGATTCCGCCAATAAAGACTATCTTGAGGCCATGAGACAGTTGCGAAAGGCAATGAGCCGCACCGAATGAGGGGATGTATTCCGAATAATCCGCGCGATCGAGTTTTTGTTACTTGCATAATTCCCCCTCCGACCTTAGGTTAAAGGGAATTAATCGAACTTCAAAGTCGATTAAGGCTGCGAGGATTTCACTTTAGCAGCTGTTTTAACTCTTCTCGCGTTTTGGAGCATTACTATGAGGCAAAGGTTTTTTAGTAGACATGGTTTCACCTTGGTGGAACTGTTGGTGGTAATTGCAATTATTGGAATTCTGGTAGGATTGTTGCTACCTGCGGTACAGGCTGCTCGTGAAGCCGCGCGTCGGATGCAGTGCTCGAACAATCTCAAGCAGATTTCGCTTGCAGCCCACAATTACGAGGGAGCGTTCAAGAAGTTTCCGTACCGGCAAGGTGGAACGGATTGGGATGGTAGCCGAGGCGATTCGGGTAACCGATTTCGCAAGAGCGGATTCATCTCCATTCTTCCGTTCATCGAAGGTGGAAACCAGTTCGCGTTGATCGAAAGCGGCGACAGAGCCAACAACATCAACCCTGGCGGACCTGAAGGCTGGGGAACTTGGCCAGGCGGAGCCAAAGCGGGTTGGAATACTTCACCCAGTTTCATGAAATGCCCTTCGGACCCAGGTACCACAGAATCGGTACGTAGCAATACCTACTCGATGTGTTTGGGTGGCGACGGTACATCCATGGGTTGGACTCAATGGGGCGATACAAGCATTACACAAGGCGGCAAGCTTAGCGGTATATTCGCGTACCGCACACATGCCTCTCATGGAAACATCACCGACGGCACTAGCAATACACTTATGTACAGCGAGCGACTTGTTGCTCGGCAGCCTTACCCTAGTGATTCAGGTAATCCTGCAACCACTACGGCAACGCAAGTGCTTCACCGCGAGACCGTAGCT
>JANLQO010000228.1:0-2142 GCA_031367855.1 Planctomycetia bacterium
CTACCCGAAGCGCTCACCGAAGTTCACGAACTCGTCAACCAACTCGATGCGGATATCTGGAGCGACGAATACTACAGGCTGTTCGACAGTTCGCAAGCCTGCGCTTTGAACCAAGCCAGCTACATTCGCCGCGACAAGGGAACGATCATCGGCGATGTTTCGGGGTTTTACAACGCATTTGGCTGGCAACGCAATGCAACCCGTGGCGAGCGGCCGGATAACCTATTGTGCCAGCTTGAGTTTATTGGAGTCGCGTTGGCAATGGCCTCACAAGCTACCGACGAATTGCAGCGCAATGTCGTCCAAGACGCGCTCGCTGAGTTCGCTCGAGTTCACATGCACGATTGGATGCCACCGGTCTGCTATCACCTAATTGACTCAGCGCAGATTGCCTATTTCGGTGCAGTTGGACAATGGGTTTTATTGCTGTGGGAAAAGTTGACAGAAGCACATGCTTGGCCAATCGACCCTGTTAGTAACGCACCTCTCGCACCGACAATTGACCTCGACGATCCCTACGAATGTGGCGCACCCGATTTGGTTCAGATACAAACCAAAGATATAGGCCAACAGTCGCGTGGTTAGGATTAAAGCAATGGTTCGTATTAACAATTGTGGATGGAGTAGCCGAGAAAGTTGAGGTTGAAGCAGATATGTCAAAATCAAGACTTCAGCATTCCCGTCGGCTGCCGATCGGTTTTCTGTTCGTTGCTGGTCTACTTTTTTCGTTCTGGACGTTGCTGCTTTTTTCGTTCGTTCTGCATAGGACTTATATCAATGGCCAGGCCGTTAACAATAGCAGTCGTCTCGAGTCCGTTTGGGCGTGGCTGATGATGGCAGCATTGGGATGGGCCTTGGCCAATCTCTATTGGTCTGCTCAGTCGGTTAAATTACATTCCGAGAAAGGCGTTCTCGGTCATTTTGCGATAGCCATTGGTTGCGGCTTGATCGGGCTGGGCATGCAGTCGGTGATGGTCACCCGCAGCTTAACTCAGCAGCCCTTAGTTCTTGATTATTCGTATTCGTCCGAATCCGTATTAGCCCCGCAACCTTCTGCCGCGGTGGCCACAGCGGGCAATGCGACCGAAGGTCGAAAGGTATTTTCAACCACCTGCATTACCTGCCATGGCCCAACGGGGCAGGGCATGCCCAATCTAGCGCCCTCGTTGATGGGAAGCCAATTTATTGGCTCGGCAAATGACGCTGCCGTCGCAAATGTGATTCGGTCAGGTCGGCCTTTGGGGGATCCGAACAACAAAAGCGGCAAGGTGATGCCAGCTCGCGGTGGCAATCCCTTCTTGACCGAAGAGCAGGTTTTGCATTTGGCGGCCTTTGTTCGATCCATTCAAAGTGGCGGAGCCGTTTCAACAGATGCTTCGAAGCTAACTGTACAGCTCGCGCGTTGGGTTGTCCCTGCTGCCACTCAACCACCCAAAGGTATCGATAATGGTCGCGCGAATTCCGAAATAAATGCGGGCCTATCTCGCATCGAGCAGCATGCCAAGCGCCGCGAGGTCCTATTACGAGGCTTGACCATTGGGCTGATCGGGGTACATGGTCTATTGCTGCTTGGGGTGGTAGCGTTCTCGAGTAGCCTCATATTGCCGCGTTTATTAACTGGGCAACCGCTCGTGGATCGCTGGGCAGGCAAGCTGGCAGTAAATGGATGGATCATGGCGTCTGTGTCTTGGTTGCTTATCGCTTGGTTTTGCTTCTGGTGGAGTTGAGCGGCTATGAACACAAATTCGAATGAATCGAATCTCGCAGCAACGGCAAGTGATCGCTTCCAGTTTCCGCGCTGGGCAAACTACCTTTTCCCAGCGCTGCTGATCATCGCCATCGGCGTTTTGACTTACCTACCCGTGCTTGGAACGTTGGCGCTATCGCCTGAGACGCGATCCATAGGTTACGAACCCAAACAGCCCATTCCCTTCTCACATGCTGTCCATGCAGGCAAGTTGCAGATGGATTGTCGCTACTGTCATTCAACGGTCGAGTCGGCGGCCTTTGCCGCCATTCCTTCCACCCAAGTCTGTTTGAATTGCCATGCCTCGATTAAGGGCGACAGCCCACTCATCGCTCCTGTAAAAAGCAGCTTTGTGAGCGGCCAGCCGATCTCTTGGGTAAAGGTCCACGACCTGC
>JANLQO010000647.1:0-3048 GCA_031367855.1 Planctomycetia bacterium
GACTCCAGAGTCCCGTCGAGCACCTTGTCGCCGCGATAAATCATAAAGATATAGTCGCACATCACTTCCGCAGTCTGCATGTCGTGGGTCGAAAAGATAATTGTCGTTCCTCCTCGATGCAACTCAATCACCGCTTTGCGAATCGCTTCATTGTTTACAGGATCGAGCCCACTGAATGGCTCGTCGAGCAACAACAGTCTCGGTTTCGACACCACGGCAGAAATAAATTGAACCTTCTGCGCCATCCCTTTAGAAAGCGTTTCCACTTTCTTATCGCGCCAGTCGATCAAGCCCAGTCGATCAAGCCATTCGTCTACCAAGGCCGTCGGTCTGCGTAGCCCCTTCAATTCCGCATGAAAACAAAGCACCTCCCGCACTTTCATCTTCTTATAAGTGCTGCGTTCTTCTGGCAAATAGCCCACCAAATCATTTGCCGCTCCGAATTTCTCTGCCCCCAGCACGCGCACCGTCCCCGAGTCAGGATAGATAATGCGCATAATCATCCGCAAAGTAGTGGATTTCCCCGATCCATTGGGACCGATGAAGCCATACACGCAGCCTTCAGGAACTGTTAGCGATAAATTGCGAACCGCTTGTACGTTGGAAAACGCTTTTTTTACGTCGACTAATTCAACTGCATTCAATGTTGCACCTCAACCGTAGTGCAGGCTGCCAGCCTGCAACGACTATCTAACCATTTCGCTCACAGGCTGGCAGCCTGTGTTACGAAACTACCAAATCCGCACGCGTTTCTCGGGGGCGATAAACATCGGCTCATCAGGCTTGATAGCAAACGCTTCGTAGAAAACATCCATGTTCGATACGATACCATTGGCGCGATATTGGCTGGGGGAATGCGGGTCGGTGACCAATCGCTTGCGAAGTTCTGGCTCGCGGTAAAGCCGTCGCCAAATCTGTCCCCAGCCTATGAAGAATCTCTGATCACCTGAAAACCCGTCAATCACCGGAGCCTCTTTGCCACCCAGCGACAATCGATACGCTGCGTAGGCGCCAGCCATTCCGCCCAAGTCACCGATGTTCTCGCCTAGAGTCAACTCCCCATTGACGCTCATGTCTTCGAATGGCTTGTACGCGTTGTATTGATCCGTCAATTGTTTTGCGCGGCGATCAAATTCATCACGGTCCTCGGTGCTCCACCATTTTCGCAGATTCCCGTCCCCGTCATACTCGCTTCCCTTATCATCAAACCCGTGGCTGATTTCGTGACCGATCACACCGCCGATGCCACCATAATTCACGGCATCATCTGCTTCGAGATTGAAAAACGGAGGTTGCAGAATTGCCGCTGGAAAAACGATTTCGTTCATCACCGGATTGTAGTAGGCGTTGATCGTTTGCGGAGTCATGCCCCATTCGTTGCGATCAATTGGGCCACCCAATCGGTCGACATCGCGTTGAAACTCAACTTCAGCTGCACGCATGTAGTTGCCAACCAAATCATCCGGCTTGATTTCCAACTTCGAATAGTCTTTCCAAACATCCGGATAGCCGATCTTGGTCGTGAATTTCGACAACTTTTCATGCGCCTGCTTTTTGGTAACCGGGCTCATCCATTCCAGGCCGTCGATCCGCGTCGCGAAAGCCCGCTTCAAATTGTCGACCAATTCTTTCATGCGCTCTTTGGCGCGCGGTGGAAAATGCTTCTCAACGTAGAGCTTTCCCACAATCTCGCCTAGCACCTGATCACAAGCTTCAACTCCTTTTTTCCACAACGGCTTTTGCTCTTCCACACCGCTGAGCAGCGTTTGATGAAATTCGAAATGCCGTTTTTCCAGAGCTTCGTTCAAATCGCCCGCATAAGCGTCAATCGCCCGAAACGCATAGTAGTCCTTCCAAGTATCAAGGGGAATGTCGGTCAGCAGCTTGTTTACGCCCTCTAGATAGCTCGGTTGCCGAACCACAAACTCATACTGCTTGCTGACTCCGGCGACTTCCAAATAAGTCTTCATCGCGAAATTGCTCATCTGGCCAGCAAGTTCTTCTCGATTCACTTTGTTGTAAGTCTTAATCGGATTGCGATTCTCGACGCGCGTCCATTGCAGCTTGGCCAACTCTCTCTCGAGGGCGAGGACATTTTCGGCTGCCTCGGCCGCACGGGGGTGCTTAAACGCCGTCAACATATCTTGCATGTAGGCTTTCAAGCCCAGTACGGCTTTTACATAATGCGCTTCGTCAGACAAGTAATAATCGCGATCCGGTAACGTAATTCCGGCTTGAGTGAAATACACTGTATATTGGTCGCTCTTGCGGGCGTCAGGCGAGATATAACCCGCCAGTACACCGACGACCCCTTTTCGTTGCAAGCCAGCCGCTACTTTCGACAAGTCTTCCAGCGACGTAACCGCCGCGATCTCATCCAACATGGCTTGGAGCGGCTTGGTACCGAGTTTCTCCCGCAATTCCAGGTTCGTCAGGCTCTTGTAAAAATCGCCCACTTTTTGAGCGTCGCTACCAAGAGCCGCATTCGTATCCGCCGCCGCTGCTTCGACCAGCGTTCGAATCGCCGATTTCGTATCATCTTCCAGCGCGGAAAATGAGCCGTAATTCGAACGGTCCGCAGGAATCTGCGTCGACTTAAGCCAACCTTCATTGACGTATTCGTAAAAATCCTTCCCGGGCGACATCGTCTGGCTGATATGCTGAAGCTCAATCCCCGAATCCTTCTTCCCCTCCAAAGGCTCCGCCGCCTGAACGCCCCCTACCGCCATCGCATATACCGCACACCAGAATTTGGCAAATTTGCTCATAACCCATCCTTTAAGACAATGCATTCAAGAAAAGCAATTCTAATCACAACTAGATTGCTCTGTGACACCATCGATTGCGGTTGGCCAAGCCGATAACGGCGCATCCGTTTCCAATCTGTCCACATCCTATCGCCCCCGGCCACCCCACTAAAGCCCTATCCTTGCAGGCCTTGTCCTTTAAATAAACCGAGTTGAATCCGAACTCGATCCATCGTCGGTTGAAAAACTCTAAAAAACGCTCCCCGGCATTCTGGCCAGCTCGCCACAAACCGCTAAAATG
>JANLQO010000652.1:0-7071 GCA_031367855.1 Planctomycetia bacterium
GTGGCGTTCCCGCTGACGAAGTTCAATTGGGCGCGAATTTCGCCGCCCGGATTCGCCACGGTGTGGATGTTGATGTACGTATTGCCCGTAAGCAGGTCGTTGATGTTGGCCGCGGGGAACGTGAGTCCAGTGGCCGAATAATGAATACCGCCGCCGTCTTGGAAGAATGCGCTCGACGCCAGCAGATCGAAGATGATGCCGCCGTTGACTCCCACGGGTCCGACGTGAATGTGCGCGCCAGTGATGTTGGCCAAGGCAATGCCTTGCACCAAGAGATTGACATCGAACCTGCCGGTGATGCTGTTGTAAACGAGCGACATGGTGCCCGTCGCGGGACTTGCGTTCGATGGCACTTCGTTCGCACCAGACAAAGTTGTCACTGCCGTACCGTTCGTACCCAGCGTGACCGCCGTGTTGGTGTCGACTTGTTCGACATTCCCGACGTCCATGATGACGCCGCCAGGGGTCCGTTCGAGCCTCAGGCGGTCGCCGTTGGACGACAGCGTGAACGTGTCCGCCACGGTACCGCCGACGAATTGCAACACATCATTGCCGGTATCGCCTTCCACGATGTCATTGTTGTCTCCCGGATTCCAAACGAACGTATCCGATCCATTGCCGCCGAAGACGCGATCGTTACCGGTGCCGCCGACGATCAAGTCGTTGCCATCGCCGCCGTAGATCGTGTCCAAGCCACCGCCGCCAAGCAACGTATCGTTTCCTGTTCCGCCGTCGATCAAATCGGTCAGTGGCGTGCCAATCAGGTAGTCATCGCCTGAGCCGCCGATGATCGTGGCGTCGATCGTGGCCGTCATGTTCACATAGTCGTTGCCTTCGCCTGCATCGACGAATTTCCGCGTTCCCGGCATACCCAAGGCGAGCGTCACCGAGTCTTCGCCCGCCAAAGTTAGGATGGAAAGCTGAATCAGATTCGCGCCCGCCGTGATCGCCTTGCCGTTCGTGGTGACGATGTTGGCTGTCGAAGTAATGATGTCGTTGGCAGGCGTACCGATGATTTCCAATAGGTCGTCAATCGGCGCTCCCACGTTGCCGTTCACTGTAAACGATGTCGAGTAACCGGTCAGGTTCGTCGGCCGCACGCGGAACAAGTCCGTACCAAATCCGTTGGTAAGGGTCACGGTGGAGAAGGCGTTGTAATCCATCGATTCGCGACCCGCGATCTGCACCAAGTCGCCAACGGTACCGGTCGAAAGATCCCACGTATTGTCACGGCCGTCGTCGTTGATTAATAAGGTGTCTGCGTCTCCCCCATCGCCAGAAACAAACAGGTGCTCAATCCCTGTATACGGGTTGTTCACCCCGTTCACCGCAACGTTGCCAGTACCTGGCGTCTGGAACGGCGAGATCACGAAGGCATCGACTGCGCCACTCGCGCCGCCTATTAACAGCGTATCGCTGCCCCCTGGCCCGCCCGCGTCTATGGCGACGGATCCGACACCGGTCGCTAGCGGATAATCGATTGTGATCGTGTCATCCCCTTCCAGGCTGTCGATCCTGTAGTTTTCGATCGTGTTCGATCCCGGCGGAATTGAACCGGTAAGTAGTGGCAAGTGGCTGTTGACCAGGATGCGTCCCTGCGTGGGAGAAACGCGATCGACTCGGATAATATCGCTACTACCTTTGCCCTGCGCGACGAGCGTATCGCCCTGGGCTCCGTTCCCTGCTCCATCCACCGTGATGGACCCGGCAGCGCCGAGGTTCCAGTAGCTGATCCCCAGAGTATTGTTGACGCGGAAGGTCCCTTCGTCGGTGCCGATGCCGGGCGTATGAACGATCGTGTCGCTTCCGGCAGTTCCCACAACAGCGAAGTTGTCAGCGCCACCTTGACCGCTGTAAATCAAGTGTTCGACTGTCGCTACGGTGATGACAGGACCCAGGCCCTGGATGCGAGCGCCATTCTGCGTGATTTGATCGACGGTTGCGTTGTCGCTGCCCGCAGTTCCGTTGACGATCAGCGTATCGCTGGCGGTCGGATCGCCCCCTTCAATGTTAATTCCGGTCAACCCGGTGGGCAGGTTAGGGTTATTCAAGTTAACCAGATCGCTGCCATTCTCGGCATCGATGGTAAGCAGTGTTTTATTCGAGAAATGGATAGTCTCGAAGGCATCGATGGTGACTTTTCCCCAGGCGAGACCGAACAGATCACTGCTTGAATAGTTGACGGCGTTGTCGCTGTTCAAAATAGTGCCAACCACTCCACCATCGATAGTAAAGTTGGCGGCCAATACATTGCTAATCACTGGCTCAAGTTCTTCGAAGTAAACGGTTTGTGCGTTACTGATACCCGCACCGACAATGGTGCTTACACCGGAACCCTCAGTCGCGCCCACCGCTACCGTTTCGCTAGCTCGCGTCGGTCCACCCGTTTGCTGCAAAGTCAGTCGATCGACGCCACGATTGAAGCCCCCCGCATTGGGAATTCCGGGACACGCGCCATCCCCGTCGTAGCGAATACCGCTGGATACGTTGATCAGACCATTGGTACTATCGACGATCAAGTTGTCGTTGCCGCCGACTCCAAAAACATTGATGTGATCCAAGGCTGCCAAGGGACCCGAAAACTCGAGTAGACCGTTGACAAACACGTCGACCATCAGCGGATTGCCCGCCTCGCGAACGAGCAGGAAGGTGTCGTCCTGGTTGACTGCGTTTTCGTCACCGCACACGGTTAAAACCGGTTGTTGCTGCAACACAATCGACGCGGTTGCAATGGTCCAAGCCCCGCGACCGTACGTGCCCACTGCCAGGAGATCGTCGGTCGCATCGTAGATCAAATCCTGCGCAATGGCATTGGGCAAGTTGATGCCAAGGTCAGTCCAAGTAGGTGCCGAATTGACATTCGAAGCGCGATACACACCACCTTGACCGCCGACCAAAAGAACGGGAGCGTTGGCGCCATTGCGTACGAATTGAACCGTTCGCAGGTCGCTCGTGTAGACACCCAAATTCCCTGTAAGGTTGGTGAAGACCGTATTCGTTCCGCTGTTGTCGGTAACCGCTTTGAATACGGTTCCATTGCGATCGACAATGTATGCCGTATGCCAATCAGCCGGGTCCATAACGATGTCAACGACGCCTGCGCCGCCTGCGCCACCAGGTCCGTTGTAATTGGCGACTTGCGTCGGAAGTCCGTTGCCATTAGTCCGCAAGAATAAATTTCCTCCCGCTCCGACCCACAGGACTTGCAAGTTGGCAACGCCCCCCGACATGCCGCCGTAGGCGATTGGGCTAACCGATGGATAGCTCGCCGAAGGGTTCACTGCGCCCACAGCCCCAGTGGGCCTGAACTGACCCGCCGGCAATCCTGCATTGCTAACTCCACCGAGAGAAGTCAGCGTTTGCCCTTGGTCGGTGGATTCGTAGAGGAAATTCGTACCGATGATCATTCGCTGAGGATCGACGGTGTTCAACGCATAGGCTTGGATGAATTGAATTGTCGAGCCGCCGACAACATTGGCTTCGACTTGGGCAAGCGTCTGGCCACCCGTTCCGCTGACGACCTGGGCTACGGCAGTCGCATTCGAACAAATGCCAACGTTTTGAATGGGATTGTTCGCGGCATCGAATCCTTGTCGCGTAAAGCAACCAAGATTCTGTTCGCTGCCGTAGTGAATGGATGCAACCCCAGCGTTGGTAATGTTGTCGACTTGGGCGATGCCGCCGTCAGCGCCGGTGCGGTCGGTCATCGTAAACGAAGCCGGCGGAGCCCCTGGAAAAGCACCCGGATTGGACTGCTGTGGACTGCCGTTGTCTTGTGTACCGCCGAAAATCGCGTTGTTCAACGAGTCGTAGGCAATCGAGTAGAACTCGGTCGTGCGCAAGTTTCCGTTGACCGATGTCCACACGCGAGCGTTAATGTTGGGATTTGTTAAGCGATAGACACCACCGTCACTCGACTCCAACAAGTTGCCATTGGCGTCGAATTCCAAGTCGCGAGAATCGGGATGCGGCGACGTGCCGTTGGCATTGTTGCAAGTCACCTGCAGCCATTGCGTACCGGCAGCTTGGGAAGCGTCACCGCGATTTGCACGCCCACTTGGACGACCGCATGCCGCCGTATCAGTGCCCACAACACTGCTGAGGAACAGCACGTTTGGATTGTTCGGATCGGCCGCAATACTCGTGTGTCGTGGAATGCCAAGTCCCGGCGGCTGGTCCATGGCCGTCCAGCTCGCGCCTTGATTGGTTGAACGAAACGCGTTCAGCACAAAAACCCCGCCACCCTGATTGTCGAATGTCACTGCATAGACTGCGTTGTTCCCAGGGCTAGTGTGCACCGCCATTTCAACGAAATCTGCTGCTCCAATAACTCCCGCTGGAATATTCGTATTCGTGGGATTGAAGGACAGTCCTCCGTCCGTACTTATGAAAAAGCCGTTTGCTGCTCCCGTGATCGAAGCATAGAAACGATTTGGGTTGGATGGATCGGCATCCATGTCGACAACATTGCCAGCCTGTACGGGTGCCGCACTAAAAGTTAAGCCACCGTCAGTGCTTCGGAAAATACCATTGTTGGTTGCGGCGAGAACGACTTGTGTCGCTGGTGTACCGAGAGCGGTTGGGATGATCTGATTGATTTGGTTGCCCGCGAGGCTTTGACCGATCACGGACCAGCTTGTGCCGCCATCCGTCGTCTTTAACACGCCTATCTGCGGGCCGCCGTCTCCGAAACCGCTGCTCGTAGTGCCAGTACCCACATAAAGTGTATTCCGCGTTGCATCGAGTGGACTGAAAGCAATGGCGCTCGTCGACAGTGTGCCGAACTGATCGGTTAATGGTGTCCATGATGGATTGGCGGCGGTGGCATTCGTTGTCCGCCAAACACCGCCATTGGCACTGGCAACAAACAATCGGTTCGCGTTGGTCGGGTCAGGGGCCATCGCTGTGACAGCACCCGCTTGAGGCCTGCCCGGAATCCCTTCAACGTTGTTGCCATTCAAAATTGTTCCCGGACCCTGCTCAACCCAAGTTGGAACACCGCTTAAATCAATCGCCAGCAACTCGCGGTTTTCCAAATTTTCTAAAAACAAACTGCGTAATCGTTTGGACCGTCGTTGCGAAGTTTTTGTGTGACAGGATGCTAGACAATTCGATGTTGGACGCTTCATGGAGTGCTCCCTCTCGGGCTGACAACTACCCGTCTACTGCAACAACTTCATGGCATGGCTGTCAGTAACCGAAAACTAGAATATGGGCAATGTGAGAGACTAGAGGCAATTAACCAGAATAGGCAACGCAGTAGGCCTTAGGGTGAATCTATTCTCTCAAAAGGAGTAGAGTCAAGACTTTGAATAGAATTCGTGCGAAAATTGCTAAAGGTTTTTAGGGCTTGGCAGTTAAAGCTTGGGGGGCTCAACTTGCGCTGGACTTGCCAAGTAACCGATCAGGTCGCGGACTTGATCGTTGCTCAGCGTCTGCAGCAATCCGTCCGGCATCATCGACGCTTGCGATAACGTACGGCGCTCAATCTCGGGTTTGGGGACAATCAAGCGTTCATTGGCGGTCTGAATCGTTAGTGCTTGGTCGCTTTCATCGACAATCAAACCGGTGATGACTCGTCCGGCGTCGGTCAAAATGATTTCCATTTGAAAGTCTTTGGCGACTGCTGCACTGGGATCGATCAGATTTTCAAGCACATAGTCCAGATTCGTACGCTGCGATCCCGTTATCTCGGGACCGATCATTCCGCCCGCTCCAAACATGCGATGGCAATTCGCGCAGCTCTTATCGAACAACGCTCGACCGGCCGGCAAGTTGGCTCGTTTCATCACATCGGGTGTCAAGCGCTTCTTATAACCAGCAATCAATTTGGCTTTGTCCGCCGCAGTCGTTCGCATTTCGCCCCATGACTTAGTGATGCGAGCACTCAGCGTCGCATCGTTCAAGCTAAGTAACTGACGGGCTGTAAACGCCGTGACATCTTTACGCGGTACGCGATCTGTTTCGATCGCGTCCATCAGCTGTTTTCCCCAAGCCACTCGCGAGGCTAGCGTTTGCAATGCATCTTGTTTCACGGCACCGTCTAGTTTTGTATAGCGCGCAAGCAACATTTCCGGCGTCGCAGCTTCGTCGTACTCGGCCAGACCCCGAATCGCTTCGCTTTGGACGGCCGCGTCATCCACCATGTCAATCAATAATGCACCAACGCCCGCTGCTTTCTTCGCAACCAGTGAACGCACAGCTCGTTGCCGATCAGCGGCCGATGCACTTTGCTCGCTCGCCAGACCTCGCAGCGACTGCAAGGCTCGAGCGTCATTGAACACTAACGCCAATTCGATCGCAGCGAATCGTACCTGCGGCGATTCGCTGGCATCTAATTTTGCAAATGCCTCTGTCCAACTTTTCGGCATCGCGACTGAACGTTGACCTTCCAAGCCCTTCAACATGCCTGTTAGCAAATCCAACTGAAATGCCCTGTCGCTATTTTCAACTAGCAACCTCACCAACCCCTCGAGCCCCAGCTTGGCGTTCGAATGCGATGCAACACGACGCGCGATGTGATTGCGCTCCAGCGGAATCGTGGCACCTCGCGCGAGCTCAACAAACCGCATGAGGTCGCTATCCACCAACGGCTCGATTCCATACCAAATCATCAAGGGCAGATTTTGATCGGCGGTATCTTCAGCATGTTTTAGCAACTCGCTGGCAATCTCCCAGCGATCATTTAACGGCAAACGTTGCAGTGCACTTGCCAATTGCAATCGAACATAAGCCGACGCATCGTTGGCCGCTAGGGCTGCTAACCTTTGCACTCCCGTTCGTCCCGCTTGAAAATTCTCGCTCAGTAACCGAACCGCCCAGCCCCGTACATATTCGCTCGCGTGATCTAACTGTCTGAGCAAAAACCGATCATCGATTTCACCGATCGCATGCAGTGTCCAGAGAGCACGCAACTTGCGCGGCACCTCTTCGTGCTCGACGAACATTTTTCCTAGCTCGTTGCGAACCGATGTCATATCGCGGCCCGCCGCCGCTCGCTCTTGCAGCACTCTCCGCGCATGACGCACGTGCCAATCGTTGCGATGCAAATGCAGCTTCACTAACTCGATG
>JANLQO010000035.1:0-14942 GCA_031367855.1 Planctomycetia bacterium
GCAACTCGTCGACACCAAGCCTGCCGCTGCCGCTGCTAAGGGAGAGTCGGATGACCCATTGTTAGGTGCTGCTCCTGAGCCTAAACCCGCAGTGACGCCAAAATAGTGTTCGATGGTACCCCGCCGCCGCGATTTGTCCCGCTTTGACGTTAGGGTGGCACGCCCTGAGTACTCGAAGGGCGTGGCTGGTTCCATTGTAGATTACGTGGGATCGCTGACCATTGAGCACCGTTGAACCACGCCCTTCGCAGACTGTTCGACTGTCCGGGGCCTCGATGACTCAGCTGCAGCCACCAAAAACACTTTGCATATCGAACTAAGTAATCCTCGCGATTACAATGCCAGCCAAGGGGAAATAAATGAAAAAACGCATTCAGTTCGGTGCAACCGTCAGTTCGATACAGCTGGTCCTGCTTTTTGGATTCGCAGCCCAAACCAACGCCCAGACTCTGGAGGCGGAATTACAACGCTTGTCACCCAGCGAATTAGCTGCAGAGGCTGTGCGTGATGGCGATACGGCTCGTGGAGCCATTGTTTTTTTTCAGCCTTCGATGGTGTGCGCCAAATGCCACGCCGTCGAAGAATCAAAAGCGACCGGGCTAGGCCCGATGCTGACAGGGTCAAAAGAGCCGCTCAGCAACGCTGGGATCGTCGAATCGATTCTCGAACCTTCGAAATCGATTCGCAAAGGATTTGAAACTGCGAGTGTCGTTACAGCCGATGGTAATACCGTCACGGGTTTGCTGATCAGCCGCGATGACAAACAAACTGTGCTGCGCGACGCCTCGGGAAAGACAACGGCAATATTGGCCGCCGATATTGAACAGTTCGCCGTGCAGCCGCTGTCCCTGATGCCGGCGGGCCAATTGAATCAGTTGACGAGTCGCCAGCAGGTGCTCGATCTTATTCGTTATCTTATAGAAATTCGTGACGGCGGAGCCGCGAGGGCGCGAGAACTACAACCGTCCGAAGCGCTGTTGACGTTGAAGTTGCCTGAGTACGAAGCTCACGTCGACCATGCTGGACTGATTCACGACTGGAACGGCGATTCGCTCGCGCGTGGCGAAGCGATTTATCGCCGCGTGTGTGCGAATTGCCATGGTTCGAAAGAACAGGCTGGTTCGTTGCCGACGGCTCTGCGATTTGCGGAGGGTAAATTTAAAAACGGTAGTGATGCGCTGGCGATGTACGGCACGCTGACTCGCGGATTTGGCTTCATGGCCGCCCAGAGTTGGATGGTACCCTCGCAAAAGTACGATGTGATCCACTACATTCGCGAGACGTTTCTTAGACCGCACAATCCGGCTCAGTTCAAACCGATCGACGCGGGCTATCTAGCCAGCTTACCGAAAGGTACCACGCGCGGGCCTGAGCCGAGCACAATCGAAGCCTGGAGCGCGATGGACTACGGTCCGCACTTGACGCACTCCTACGAGACTCCGGGAGAACGACTAAACATCGCCTATAAAGGCATTGCAGTGCGACTCGATAGTGGCGCCGGCGGCGTGGCGCGGGGGGGGAACTGGATGATTTTTGATACCGACACCTTGCGGATCGCAGCCACCTGGAGCGCGGACCCAGATCCACGGCGCGATCGGTTCACGAATTGGCGTGACATCCAATTTAACGGCGAACATAACATTCATCCCACCATCGCGGGCACCGTGGCTTTTTCCAATTCAAATGCGCCCGGATGGGCCGATCCGCGGACCGGTTCGTTTAACGACGACCAACGGGTGGAGGGCCGCGATCAACGTATTTACGGTCCGTTGCCCAAGAAATGGGGCGCGTTTCGCGGCCTTTATCATCACGGCTCGAAGGTGATCTTGTCGTATACGGTCGGCGGTACCGATGTGCTGGAAATGCCCGGTCTAATCGCCGAAGCCGAAGATACGCAGCCTGCGGTGTTTTTGCGTTCGTTCAATATCGGCCCACGCGCTCAAGAGCTGATTTTAAAAGTTTCCGAAGACTACGATCCAGCCAAATTGATTGCTGGAATCGAACAAATGACTGCACCTGAGAGCACTCCGCCGCTTCGCTTGCAAACGGAATCCGGCGACTTGCGATTGCATATCCCAGCGGGTCCACTGCCGCTCAAATTCACAATGTGGTGTCAGTCGACGGACTCTGCTGATTGCCGATTGGTCCCGAAATCGGCTATCCCGGCCACCGTCAACCTTAGTGAAATGACGCGCGGCGGCCCGGCCCACTGGCCACAAATCCTAGAGACCCAGTTGGTTTCCGGAAACGAAGATGGCCCCTTCGCCAGCGATGTTCTAACCGCTCCAGCATCGAACCCTTGGTTGGCTCAAACTCGATTCACGGGACTCGACTTCTTCACCGATGGCAGCTTGGCCGCATGCACATGGGACGGCGACGTCTGGCATGTTCGCTTGCAGGAGGGCAGCAGGACACTCAAATGGCAACGCATCGCAACCGGATTGTACCAGCCGTTGGGTTTGAAGATCATCCATGAGAAGATCCACTTAACGTGCCGCGATCAACTGGCCGTACTTCATGATTTGAACGGCGATGGCGAAACCGATTATTACCAGTGCTTGAACAATGACCATCAAGTCACGGAGCACTTTCACGAATTCGCCATGGGTTTGCAGGTAGACGCGGAAGGCAATTTCTACTACGCCAAATCGGGCCGGCATGCCAAGAAGGCTCTCGTACCGCATCACGGAACGCTGCTCAAGGTCAGCCCCGATGGTTCGAAGACCGAGATTCTTGCTACCGGATTTCGCGCAGCCAATGGAGTGTGCTTAAACCCCGACGGTTCATTCCTCGTAACCGATCAAGAAGGTTTTTGGAATCCCAAGAACCGTATCAATTGGGTCACGCGCGATCCATCGGGCAAGCCGAAATTCTATGGTAACCTGTGGGGCTATACCGACGTGACGGATGAATCCGATGCGGCCATGGAAGCGCCCTTGTGCTGGATTACCAATGCATTCGATCGATCACCCGCTGAGTTGCTGTGGGTCGACAGTCCCCGCTGGGGACCGCTCAACGGGGCGTTGCTAAATCTTTCGTATGGCTATGGAAAAGTGTTTCTTGTTCTGCACGAACAAATTGGCGATGTGCATCAAGGCGGAATGATCGAATTGCCCATTCCCGTGTTTCCGACAGGCGTGATGCGCGGTCGCTTTCGGCCACAGGATCAACAGTTGTACCTGGCCGGGATGTTTGCGTGGGCTGGTAACGCCACCGATCCCGGGGGGCTCTATCGCTTGCGCGCCACCGGCAAACCGATTCTGCTGCCCATTGAATTGCATGTGCATGATTCAACGCTTGAATTGAAATTTGCCGAACTCTTGGAAAAAGCATCGATTTCCGCCGAAAAGGTGGCCATCAAAACCTGGTCTCTCAAGCGGACTGAAAAATACGGTTCCGGGCACTACAACCAGAAAACGCTCGACGTTCACTCGGCTGAACTCTCCGATGATGGCAAATCGGTTCGCATCCAAGTGGAGGCCCTTGAGCCGACTTGGGGAATGTCCATCGACTTTGAATTCCGCTCGGCAAGTGGTCAACCCGTAACCGGCGTCATTCACAACACCATCCATCGATTGAAATAAGACCAGGCGATGGCGTGCTACGCCACCCGACCCAAGAATCTAATCTGGACAAAGCACTTTCATTGTCTGCCGCTACAATTGGTTTAACTCTTACAACCTAACTGCCGATGAAACGATGAGCGATGATGCGTGAAGGATTGATAGCAATGGCGGCGAGAGTTTATTTTGATGGCGCAGGAACAAGTCGAAGTGCAACGTCCGGAGCGCTGGGATCACCCACTTGATCCCAACACATCCGATGCTAGCATCGATCAGCTTCTAAAACTGCCGCCGTTCGCGCTGATGGATGAACGACGATTCGCCCAGACCGCAGGCCTAAAGGACATCCTCAAGAACGATTCGCGGCTGCTAGACCTCAAGTCTGGCGACGTTATCTTTCGCGAGGGTCAATATGGCGGTAGCGCGTACTTGGTACTTAGCGGCCAAGTAAGAATTTTCTTAACGCGACTGTTGCCCGAGGACTCGCGCCGCAACGAACGCCGCAGCGAAATTCCCTGGCTGAGCCTGTTTCGTAAACAGCCCGATCGACGGCGCGCATCGCGAGGGGCTCGGGCTTTGGTTGCTCAAGCACGACCTGTGGCGTTTTCACAACGCGGCGAAGGCCAGAACGCGCGAGTGTTTCTGCAAGATGTGCCCGGCGTGCTGGCAGATCATGCAAGCTCCGTGGTGACGAGCGGCGAGTTATTCGGTGAAATGGCTGCGGTGACGCGATCACCACGTGAGTTCACGGCGGTCGCCGAAGATGATTGCAGCGTGCTCGAGATTCGCTGGCAGGGCTTGAAATTGTTGAAGCAAGATCCGCAGTTCCGTACTCTGCTCGATGAACGCTATCGATCGGAAGTCTTGAGCACGCACTTGCGAGAAACGCCCCTGCTGCGTTACGTGCCGGATGATCATTTGGCTAAGGTTGTCGCCGCGGTTACTTTCGAATCGTTTGGGAATCTGGAGTGGTATGCTGAGTATCGCAAGCAAGCCAAGCAGTCTGCAGCGGTGCAAATCGCCAGTGAACCAATAATCGCCGAAGAAGGAACCTACGCGATTGGCCTGTGGATCGTACGCGGCGGCTTCGCAAGACTCAGTCGACGTCAAGGTGCAGGGCATCGCACCCTGGCCTATCTCGGCAAAGGCCAGTTGTTCGGACTCCGCGAACTCTATCACAACCGCATTAGAGATAATAGCGCTCGGGCACTGCCGTTTCAAGAATCCTTGCGCGCAATCGGCTACGTCGATGCTCTGTGCATCCCCAAGCAAGTTGTTTTTGAGCATGTTTTGCCATTTATGCGCGCCGCCGACTTGCCAGCTCCACTTAGCTCGCCACATTACCAATTCGGCCAGCCCGTGCTCGATGCGGAATTAATTCGCCCCGATGAACAAACGGTTGAGACGGGTTTGCTGGAGTTCATGGTCGACCATCGACTGATGAACGGTCGCGAAGCGATGGTAATCGATTTGGATCGCTGTACTCGTTGCGACGACTGCTTGCGAGCATGTTCGACGACTCATGGGGGCGATCAACCGTTATTCTCCCGCTCTGGCCCACAATACGGACCGTGGATGTTCGCGCAAGCCTGCATGCACTGCGCAGATCCCGTGTGCATGATCGGCTGTCCCACCGGGGCGATTCATCGGGATCAAGAATCTGGCACGATCAATATCAATCCACAGACGTGCATCGGCTGCAAATCGTGCGCGGAGAGCTGTCCGTATGACAACATTCGCATGGTCCGTACCAGTGATTCTTCGGGCCGGGTGCGTGTCGACGAAGCGAATGGGTTGCCCATTTTGCAAGCGACCAAGTGCGATCTGTGCAGTCAATCTAGTTCCGGACCCGCTTGTCAATCAGCCTGCCCGCACGATGCACTGATTCGAATCGATTTAGGTGACCTTCAAAAAGTAAGTCAATGGATGCAACGCAAGGCCGCCTAGCATCGCTGCGCCGCCGTAGAATTATCGCTTCGTCGTTGACACTGCTCGCGGTGATTGCAACCGCTGTCGCTGTGCAGTCGGTCGCGAATCGGTTGGGAGACGCCTCCACCGCAACAGGTTGGACATTGTTGGTCGCGACCGCGGGACTATATCTGCTGAGCCTACGAAAGAAACTGATTCAGCATCGCTTGGGGTCCGTGTCTGCCTGGTTGCAAATGCACACCTATATGGGCAGCTTTGCGAGCATCGTGTTCCTGATGCATATCGGGTGGCCTATCCGTGGTTGGTTTGAGATTGCACTAGCTACTTGCTTTGCGATCGTAGCGGTTACAGGCATCGTGCTTACATACATGAGCCGCGTGCTACCCAAACGCTTATCTACCATTAAGCAGGATTTTCGCTTGGAACTGATTCCGGCGCTGCGGCTGTCAGTAACTAAAGACGCTCACGAGTTAGCAATTCACTCGGCCAGCTTTGGCGAAGGCGCAACCCTCGTAGAATTCTATCAAATACGCTTGTTGCCGTTTTTTCTCAGTCGTAGAAGCTGGTTTTATCGTTTCGTGCCGACCGGATTCACGCGTAGACAGTTGCTTCGTGAACTGCACGATCTCGATCGTTACCTAGCCGAACAGGGACTGCAAAGCCGCATGCAGTTGGCGACCATGGTGCAGACGAAAGACGACTTGGATTATCACTACGCGCTACAGACTCGGCTGCGGACGTTGTTTGTAATGCATATCGCCCTTACTTGGTCTCTGGCGGTAATGATTGCGATTCATGTCGTGCTCGTTTATCGATTTCAAGGTACGGTGCTGTGACTAAAGTTGGACCGCAGCGCGATGTAACCGAACCGCGATTTCGGCCCAACACAACTTGGGTGTGCGGACACAGTGATCTTGGTTTCGCATGCGCGCTGGGCCCAACCTCAAACGGCAAATGCGGTAATCATCACCCGACGTGCGCGCACGATCCTGCAACCAGCGGCGCTCCCGCGTGCTCGTCGTGTGAGTTGGCATGCCATAAACGCCTAAACGTCGAGGGAACTCCATCGCCTTGGCGCGAATGCGAAACGGTGGGCCATGCGCCTTGCGTTCCGGTTCGCAGCGCGTGGAGTGTTCGCAATCAGTTGGCCTTGAATTTGGCGCTCGCAACGGCTGGGATTCTCTTGTGCATGATGGCTTTTCCGCAACGCGAGGCGACCTTTGTTCCCGGTAGTTTGTCGAGCAAACATGCTCAAATTCTTGACAATCGAGTTGTTTCAGAGCGCTGCAGCCTGTGCCACCCAAACTCACATACACTCGCTAAAGCTTCGGGGGAAATCGCAACTCAGGACGAACTGTGCGCCCGCTGTCATGAAGGACATTTGCCGAAGCTGCACGAGCGCAGTCCCCATGATTTGGATCGAGCTGAAGTGAAACAACTGACGCTCACAGCCCTGGCCAGCCGAGGCTTGCTCGTCAGCTTTGGGCAGTTAGAGATTGAAAAAGGTTCACAGAGTGCCGGCCCTTATGACAGCCCATCGAGTGTCAACGAGCCCGCAGTTGCTCCGCAACTTCAAGCACTCTTAACTTCATCCGAGTTGAAAACTGAATGTGCGAGCTGCCACGTGGAGCATCATGGCCGGCAAAGTGACTTGCAAGCGATTTCCGATACTCGTTGTCAGGCCTGTCATGCCAAGCAATTCACCAGTTTTGGAAATGGACATCCAGAATTCAGCAACTATCCCGCTGCACAGCCTCGCCGCATTGCTTTTACACACAAAGCTCACCTCGAAAAACACTTTTCCAAGAAGAACGAACCATTCGATTGCTCGCAATGCCATGTTGATTCTAATCGGCGTGGCGGCGTCGGTTCCGTTTTTCGTACTCTGGGTTTTGAAGCGACATGTGCGCGCTGCCATAATGAATCGATCAACGCTGCGGCTATCGATGGCTGGGTGCTGTTGCAGTTGCCAAGTGTCAAACCGGAAGATGTGCAGCAATCGGGTTTAGGTCTGAGCGACTGGCCCTCAACCGCGCAGTTCGGTTACGAAGGTTCGATTCCGTTGGTCATGCGAGCCCTGCTGACGGCCGATACAAGCCTTGATACAGCACTGAAGCGTTTACCGGAATCGGGTGACATTCAGTCGATTGCGGAATATGCCAAACTAGGACGCGATACGACGATCAGTCTTGCGGGCGGCGCGCGGGCGCTTATCGGTGATATCGCGGCGAACGGTCAAGTCGCGTGGAAAATGCGGTTGGAAAGCGTGCTGACCACGGCGCTGGCCCGCGAACTTTCACCGCGTGAGCTCAAACTCGTCGACGAACTGTGTGCGGGTCTGCCTCCCGATGTCTTTCGCCAAATGCAACAAAATTGGTTTGGCGAAAGAGTTGGAGGAATAGCTGAAAATCCAGTTACCGCTCCACAAGCACACCGACCAGTCGCTCAGATGGCAAGCGTTCAAGATGAAGATCGGTTGCTCGGATCGGCAGAGCCAAACGAAGATCTGCTGTTAGGAAGTGTAAGCGAACCAGCGGCGCCGCTCGTGATGCCAAAGCAAACCAAGCTACGTGGTGCGATCCATGTCGTTCAGGGCGGGTGGTACTTGGATAACGAGACGTTATCATTGCGTTACATGCCGCGCGGACATAGCGACGCGACGCTGGCTGCATGGTCCGAGTTTGCGACGCTTTGGGCCGGAGCAAAGGTTGGCTCTTCAAAGAATTCAGTACCGCTTACTGCATTCTCCAAGCAAGTGCCGGGCGGATGCACGCAGTGCCACGTGCTGAACATTCATGATGCGGCGTTACGGAACCCGGATTCGCCATGGACCGCCATCAGTAACCCGACTACCGCGCGGTCGATCACCCAATTCGACCACACCCCACATCTGACGCTGCCTACCGTGTCAGATTGTAAGTACTGTCATCAGTTAGCAAACGGCCAGGCTGAAACTAATGCGTTCGATCTATACTGCGAGTTCAAGTCATTGCATCTTGAACAGTGCAGTGCTTGTCATCGACCGAACGCAGCGAGCACTAGCTGTACGCATTGCCACAACTATCATGTCACTGTACCCGCGCTTGCCAACCCGCTGTCCGCAGGTACGGGACACTGAAGCGGCTTAGTTGGACGCCACTTTGTTCGGCAGCGCGATGTGTTGTAATTTCTTTCGGCCACCAGCCCTTAGCGACCTTGTTCGATCTGGCGAAGAACTTGCTCGAGTCGTTTTTGAGTCTGGAGCAATTGTTGTTGTGTCAGTTCGAGTTCAGCACGCAATTGTTCCACTTCGGCTTGCAGGGGAGTGTTGGGCCGCCCAGTAGTTCCCCCCAGCGCTGGACGTGAAGCAGTGCGTGGCCGATCATTGATCGCAGCGTTGCCGAGTTCGCCGGACAGCACGAGACTGATCGTCGCTGGCTGGGTGCCGCGATAGACCATCAATTCAGCCGGTTGACCGATCTGAGCACCTGCCATCCATCGAAGTAGGTCTTCGCCGCTGTCGATTGGCGTTCCATTGATTTCAACGATTGCATCGCCGGGTTGAATTCCTGCTGCCTGGGCTGGCGAACGTGGCGCAACATTCGTGACTGCAGCGCCACTGTAAACTGCCAATCCAAATTGAGTACGAAACGCCGGCGTCAGATCACTGGCTGTGACTCCCAAAAAGGCGGGGCCATTAACCTGGCCATCAACAGTCCCAAGCGCCGCTCCCAACCGATTTGCCAGCGCAGCATTCTGGAGCACTGCAACCAATTCCAGATTCCTCCCAGCGCGCTTGACGAGAAATTTTGTCGGCTTCCCCGGCACGACGCGGCGCAAACGATCACCCATGCCATTGATGTCTGCAATCGCATGACCATCGATGGCTTGCAGTAAATCCCCGACTTTGAAGCCCGCTTTCCAAGCAGGTGATTTCTCATTCAAGCTAGACACGCGCACGCCGATACCCCCGCCTACTAACTCCTCAACTTCCAAACCCAAGTAAACGCCGGCAGGTTCTGTAGCTTCTGGAAGACTGTCCGTACTTGGTTCCAGTTGTAGGACGTCGTTTCGTTGCGGTGAGGGAGGTGGCGGCACGACCGGACGATTCTCTAATATCGACTTTACATTCGAATTATTGGCTGGAGTTCCAGGAGCAGCGCTGTTCGGTTTTGTGCGATTTGGCGCAGGTAACTCGGCACCACCCGGCTTGGGATTCACAGCAGAATTTGGATCCACGGCAGGCGCGTTTAACTTTTCACGCACGACCGACTCCAACTTATCCAAGAACGATTGGCCGAAACCAACGTTCACGTTCAATGCCGCCGCGAGGCCGATGATCACGCAACCCACCCATCGCCACGCAAGTACATTCGCCATTTCGCTTCCCCTTTGTCCACAGCCCTACGTCGATTCAAGTATGATCTCTATTGTAACGAAATACTCGATTCGCCATCATACCCAGGGGATCTATGGCTGCGGCTTGGCAACCTCCATCCAAAAGAATTTTATAGGCAGTTGCCGTCAAATCGTACTCATTAGTTCGTTTCCGTAGCGCCAAAAGAAGTTTTCCATGCGTGAGACAGTTAGTAACAATAGCAGCATTAATTGCTGTGCGGTTCGACCGGAAAGCGTCGGGCAGGTGCTGCGTTGGATTCATGGCGACCTTCTGGAAAACGATTTTGCTGCGTTGCGTAGAGATGTGGAGCCTCGTTTGGCCGCAAACCCCGATTTAGCGCCGCTGCAGATCGTTGATGGCACGTCGCTTATTGCTGCCGCGTACTTCATTCGATTGGACGGGAACGTGGCTACGCTGGGTGGCGTGCGAGCCATGAGTGGCTACGAAACGCAAGCAGGTTTCTTGTTGCAAGAATTCCAACTTATGCTTAACCTTGCGGGCATCGCACAAATTCAAGCGTTGCTGGATGTAGATAATCTATCCTCTAGGATGGTGATGCTCAATTCGCCGTTTCGACAAGTTACGACGGTGCGACATCTGTTGTTAAACTTGCACAACATCAGTCCCGCAGCGGAGCTGCCGATTGCAGGATACACTTTCCATCCGGCCAGCCGTTTCCAAAGGAGCGAAGTGGAAGCGTTAGTCGAAGCGACTTTCATCGGCAGTTTGGATTGCCCTGAAGTGGATGGCTTGCGGACGGGTTCGGACGTAGTAAACGGATTCCTTGAGTCCAAAGCTTGGGACCAAAGCTTGCCTTGGTGGGTGCTCTGCGATGATCATGCTCCGATTGGCTGTGCCTTGGTGAACACGCATCCCAAGGGGATTTTCGAGTTTGCCTACATGGGACTTATTCAATCCGTGCGCGGACGTGGGCTGGGGCGTGCATTGGTTGACTTTGCGATCAGAAATTGTCTTACGCAGGGTGGAAGTATGATCACGACGGCCGTTGATACTCAGAACCGGCCAGCCGGTAGGATCTACGAATCACTAGGCTTTACAGCGATCCGTGAACTCGCTGTTTGGCTTCCGAAAAATGCGAAGAACCAACAAGTCGCCGCCGCGTAGGCTAGATCGTGATCCTCCATGTTTAGCAATTCAGTCGCTTCTTTTCCTAGGGTTGGTGGATCGCCAGGAACATGTACGCTGTGCGGGTTGATGTGTGACCTGCGAATGCCCCAATCAAAGCAGTGCAACCGACTGAATCAGTGGCTGGCAGAGGCTCCGTCGCCTGTGCCGGAGAAGCCTGGGTCAGATGTGTCCCAACGACTGGCGAGAGTTAAACTGGATGCCGGCACACTTATTTGGCTGGATGCATGCGACGTTCAAACCACTCGCGCTGCGGTTCGGCTTGCACGGCAGGTCGGGGCAACCATCCACGTTGGCCAATCGGCGGGTTCGCATGCCGTTAAGAGTGTCATCGCCAGTGACGGTTGGCTCGGTACAACGCTCAGTGAACTCTCGGCTCGTGCTGAATTAATTGTCAGCCTTGGCGATGGAGTACTCCGCAAAGCGCCATTATTAGCGGAACGCTTTTTCCAATCGCCAGCGCGGGCCGTTCAACCCAATTGGATCCACATCTCGATGTCGCAACATATCAGCGACGATGTTTTAGTGGGCCAAGCAAGCGGCAGCCAACTCTGCGTTACGCCCCATAATTGGATTCATTGGCCGCGCGAGCAGTGGTTCGAGAATCTAACGCAGTTAGCCCTGGCATTGCAGCCTTCGGCAAGCCAAGTATCCTTGTCCACTGAGTCAACGATCACAAACCTGTCGGCAAGCCTGCTTGCCTGCAAACAATCGGTTTGGTTGTGGGACGTTGACGACATGCATTTTCACGCCGATGAATTGATTCTTCGCCGCATACTGAACATGGCGAGATCCTTGAGCGAAAGGGCGCGAAGCGCTTTGTTGCCTTTGGATTTGAACATTGGACGAGTAACAGCAGAAGAAACTCTGCTGTGGCTGACCGGCTGTCCGACAACTGCAACCTGGAGCGGTAATCACTGGTATCGATCGCCTCGTTACGTTGGCAGTTCGCTGGAGCGGTTGTCGGGTGAATTTTCGTCGATCGTCTTGGTACAGAGTCTTGCCAGCGATCGATCGTTACCCAACTTGCTTACGGACTTAACGATTAAAACATCTCCCCCCAAACAGCCGCAGGAGGTTCAAGTTGCTGCGGTGGGGCGAGACTGTTCGGGGCATTTATTCCGTGGCGATCGCGGCACGGTGCTTTACGTTGAAGCGACATCGTCGAGCGATTTACCGACGGCGGCACAGCTGCTGACGCAGTTGACGGAGAATGCTGTTGCTAACTGAATTCACTAACTGCCGCGTTATCGATCCAACGCAAACAGAATTTACTTCCAGCGACGGCCAACTGCGCAGTGTTTGGGTCGACGGCGAGCGAGTCGTTGCGTGCCCAAAATCCAACGTGCCCGATCGTCAGGAAGATCTAGCTGGCGCGATCGTGATGGCTGGTGGCATCGACTTGCACACGCACATCGGGGGTGGCAAAGTCAACTTGGCTCGTCTCCTGATGGCTGATCAATCGCTTCGCGGACCGCGGGACGCGACGGGAGCTGCGGACGCGGCCGGCTGCGTTTGGCCGACGGTGCTTAATGGACAACTGTACGCTCAAATGGGCTACACAGCCTGTTTCGAACCTGCCATGATGCTCAGCCAAGCTCGGCATACGCACTTGGAACTTGCCGATACTCCCGTCCTCGACACGGGCGCCTACGTATTGCTGGGCAATGAGGACTGGATGCTTGAGGCACTCGGTCGCGGCATCGACGATGCGCGTCTGCGGTGCTTAATAGCTTGGTCAGTCCACGCTTCGCAAGCGTTGGCCGTCAAAGTAGTAAACCCTGGCGGCATAAGTGCTTTCAAATTTAACGAACGCGAACTTGCCGTCGATCAACCGCATCCCGCCTATGGTGTGACTCCTCGCGATGTAATTCGCCGTTTGACGGCTGCCGTTGATGAACTCGGCTTGGCACATCCGCTGCATGTGCACGCGAGCAATCTGGGAGTTCCCGGCAATGTCGCTGCGACGCTCGCCACGCTGGAAGCCGCTGAAGGTAGACGAATTCATCTAACGCACGCTCAATTCAATTGCTACTCAGGTCCGTTCAGCGACGCGGATGTGGGTTACGCGATGGGCAGTGGTGCCGAGAGGTTAAGTCGCTACGTCAATCAGCACACCAACGTAACGCTGGATGTCGGGCAGGTTGTCTTTGGCCAAACAGTAACGGTCTCTGCCGACGCAGCTGCACAGTTTCGCAACCGTGTCCACGCGCGGCCTCGCCGATGGATCATCAGTGACGTGGAATGCCAAGCTGGCTGCGGGGTGGTGCCGATGCTCTACAGTGACAAGAATTACGTTCACAGTTTGCAATGGACCATTGGCCTCGAATTGCTGTTGCTCATCGACGATCCCTGGCGGGTGTTCCTCACCACAGATCATCCCAACGGTGGCCCGTTCACCAGTTATCCGCATTTGATTCGTTTGCTGATGGATCGCACGTTTCGTCAATCGATGTTGGCCACAATTCATCCTCAAGCCGCATCCCGTTCGCTGCTAAGGGAGTTGGATCGCCAGTATACGCTCGACGAAATCGCCATTATCACAAGAGCCGCTCCCGCACGGATACTCGGACTGGAAGACTCGGGTTCGTTGCGGCCTGGAATGCGAGCTGACATGGTCGCGTATGCTATAAAAGGCAACTGGGAAGCTACGTTCACACGCGCAGCATTGCTGTTAAAGAACGGCCGCGAAGTTGTCCGCAATGGCCAGGTTATCGATGTCAGTGCGAACAAGCGAACATTCACCGCGCGACCCGAGTTTGACCCCGCTGACTTCGGACCCTGGAGTACATCGATCGAACAGTGGTTGCACTTGCCTAGCCAATCGCTGGAGATTTCTAGCGACGAATTGGCTGCAATGGCTGGCAAAAACCATCGCTAGGCTGCTGAAAAATAAACCCGAAGCTTCAGTTTTGAAGTTGGACTATTCGGATTTTCGTAACCCGAAGTGTCAGCTGACGCGTCGGGTAATGATTGATTTGCCAGTAGAACCGCCAGAAAACACCCGTGCTTGAGGTAATCGAAATTTAACTACGATCCGCTGGGTTTGGTGCTTCCAATCTGGAAGACTGCTGTGACGTCGAGGATGAATTCGGGAAACAGAAGGCTGGCCGCGGACTCGCCGATTTGAAACGCGGTTTCGATGTATTTACCGTTTTTTAAAACCAAGCGACTGATCACTTGGGTTTCCGGATCAACAATCCAGTATTCGGCGATTCCGGCCTTCGCATAATCAGCTCGCTTGGCTATGTAGTCGCGATGCCGTGCTGCGTCCCCCTCACTGACGATCTCGATAACCAAATCAATCCGGTCTGGATAGCCATTCGCATCAGCCGGAACGTTTTGTGGCAGGCAATACAGCACATCCGGTTCACGAATAGTCCCAGGGAAAAGTCGAACTGGCAGGGGAGCAAACAGAACCATGCCGCCAAGCCTCGATTCGATTTGATCTTCAAGTTGTCGACAAAGATAACGAACCAACATTTGATGCAACCAAGTTGGCATGGGCAGCGTCTCCAGCGTGCCATCGACGAGCTCGATCATGCGATTAGTTTGGACTCGAAAGTAGTCCGATTCGTCCCACTGGCCTTGAGGTGGAAACAACATGGCGACTTCCCAAGCTGGTCCCCCGGCACTGGACGGAATCTGCGGTTCTGGAAAGCCTACCATCGATTTTGATTCTTAGTTTCGGGGTTTTGGTCGTGGTGCAGTTGAAATTTGCGACAAGCTGGCCTTCTGCGAGACGCGAGACACCCGAGTCGATTGTACACGATGGAAATCGGCCACGGCAAATTCTAGATCGACGTTTCCGCAACGGTTTTTCGGCCTTCAATGCGGCGATTACCGGTTTTAAGCCTCGCGAAAATGCGGGAGCCGCGATAGAATGGGGGCGTTTCCACCCCCCCTTCTTTCTACCGCTGCTCGTG
>JANLQO010000061.1:0-12445 GCA_031367855.1 Planctomycetia bacterium
TGATTAGAATGGACCTTGCTGGTCGAACAAGCCTGCCCCGATAGCCCACCTGCCTTCATAGAAAATCATGATGCGATCTTTAGTGTTTAGCGCTGGTTTTATCTCAATTTGTATCGCGCATCCGCAAGCAATGGCCATTGACTACCAGCGCGATGTCCAGCCGATTTTTGCCGAGCATTGCGCTCAGTGTCATGGAGTCGATGAGAAAACACGCGAGGCCGAATTTCGCCTGGACATCGCTGAGATCGCATTGAAGGGTGGTGAATCAGGCAAACCGGCAATTGTCCCTGGCAAACCCGACGCAAGCGAACTGATCCGTCGCATTGTCGCTCAAGAGGCTGATACGATTATGCCTCCGCCGGAACACAACAAGCCGTTGTCGGCTGCGCAGATTGATACCCTGCGTCAGTGGATCAGTGAAGGGGCAAGATTCGAAAAGCACTGGTCGTTCACAGCTCCGCAGAAAGTGAATTTAGCTAAAGGCGCTGAGGGCAACCCAGTCGACGCGTTTGTAACTGCAAAACTTGCCGCCGAAGGATTGAATTTGTCAGAGCCGGCTAGTTCCGCAGTGCTCTGTCGACGCATCTATTTGGACCTGATTGGTCTTCCTCCGTCGCCCACGGAACTTGCGGAGTTTGAATCACAGGGCATTGAGACGACGATTGAGAAATTGCTAAATAGTGAACGCTTCGGAGAAAAGTGGGCTCGACATTGGCTCGATGCGGCCCGTTATTCAGATACCAATGGCTACGAAAAAGACCTCAAGCGGGAGCAATGGAAGTGGCGAGATTGGGTGATCGACGCGCTCAATCGCGATATGCCCTACGACCAGTTCGTGATCGAACAGATTGCTGGCGATTTGATGCCCGCCGCAACGCAATCGCAGGTGGTCGCAACTGGGTTCCTACGCAACAGCATGGTCAATGAAGAGGGAGCGATCATCGCCGAGCAGTTTCGCATGACGGAAATGTTCGACCGTATGGACTGTATCGGCAAATCGATACTTGGACTATCTACCCAGTGCGCTCAATGCCATTCTCACAAATTCGATCCGCTCACACAGAACGAATACTATGGCATGTTCGCTTATCTGAACAATTCATATGAAGCGCAGTCGTGGGTCTATACACCCGAACAATTGCAACAGATTTCCGATATCAAATCGAAGATTTCTACCGTTGAACAGCGCGTGCGCGATTCGCGTTCCAATTGGCAAACAGAATTGTCAGAGTGGGAGAAACAAATCGTGCATTCCCAAAACCAAGTGTTTTGGGAACCGCTTGAAATGATCGAACTGGGTAGTATCAGCGGCTTGAATCATCCGACACAGGAAATCGATCAGTCGATCTTGATGAAGGGACACTCCAGCTCCGATGTGTTCTTTATTTCGAACGCAAAATTGCAAGGAGCGACCGGCCTTCGACTGGAAGCGCTGAATCATCGTGACTTGCCATTTAATGGCCCAGGACGCAGTGGTTTGGGAACTTGGGTGGTGCAGGAGTTGGAAGTCTTGGTTAATTTACCCGGCACCGCCGAATGGACAAAACAGAAACTGGTCAATGTAACTGCCGATTTTTCTGAATCCGAACAGAAAGATGCTGACGGCAAGAATGGCACTGGCCCAGTTGCCTTTTTGATCGACGGCAAAGATGAATTCAAGTGGAAAGCCGATCGTGGAATCGGTCGTCGCAATCAGCCTTCCGTTGCGGTTGTTCAATTCGAAAAGCCGCTTGAGTTTCCCGAAGGCACTCGCATCAAAGTTGTTTTACGGATGGGCGATATGCTGGGCTGTTGCCGCGTGAGCCTCGCTCGCAGTCCCGCCCCCACTGCCCTGCCCCACGACTATGCAGCCATTCAAGCCACTCAGGTCCCAGCGGACCAGCGTTCAGAAGAACAAGTTGCAGCGATATTTGCTGCGTGGCGCGTGAGTGTCCCCGAGTTGAAGCCCGCCAACGATGAGATCGATGCACTCGTAAGAAGCATGCCGCAAGCACCGACATCCGTCCTGCATTTTGTGGAACGTGAACTGGTGAACCATCGTGACACACATCTGCTGGATCGTGGCGGCTGGGACAAACCGCTAGACCGTGTACGCCCGCATGTTCCAGCTGCTCTACATGCCTTTCCTGCTGATGCTCCCAACAATCGATTGGGGTTTGCGCGATGGTTGGCCGATCGACAGTCGCCTTTGACGGCTCGCGTTGCGGTCAATCGCATTTGGCAGTCGATTTTTGGCACCGGCCTGGTCGAGACTTCGGAAGACTTTGGTACACGCGCGCCAATTCCTGCCTACCGTGAAATGCTGGACTGGTTAGCCGTTGATCTGATGGAGCATGGCTGGAGCCAAAAGCACCTCATTCGGACCTTGCTAACTAGTAATACCTATCAGCAGACGTCGCAAGTTACACCAGCTTTGCTGGAACGCGATCCGAAAAATATTTTGCTTGCCCGCGGACCAAGGTTTCGGGCGGATGCCGAAGTCATTCGTGACATTGCGTTGTCCGCAGCGGGCTTGATGACAAACAAGATCGGCGGCCCAAGTATCATTCCACCGGTGCCACAAAATGTGCTCGACTACAACTACGTTTATCCTGACTATTGGAAACCAGCCGAAGGTCCAGAGCGATTTCGGCGGGCCGTGTATGGCTTCCGCAAGAGATCGATGCCCGACCCAGTCATGTCCACATTTGACGCTCCCAATGCCGACCTTCCCTGTGCGCGTCGCGTTCGCTCCAACACGCCGCTTGCGGCACTGGCGGGCATGAACGAAACGATCTTTGTAGAGTCCGCGCGGGCAATGGCACTGCGTGTTTTGAGTGAATCTCGACAATCGGACAGCGATCGCGTCGACTATGCGTTTGCCCTTTGCACTGGTCGCAAACCGGGAGATGTTGAGCGAAACGAAGTGCTCTCATTGCTTGACAAGCAACGCAAACGGTTGGCCGATGGCTGGATAAATGCTAAAGAAGTGGCGACAGGTGACGCCGCGAGCACCCCCAAATTGCCGGCTCAGACGACGCCTCAAGATGCTGCGGCTTGGACACTCGTGTCGCGAGTGATCTTGAACCTCGATGAAACTATTTCTAAGAACTGAATAACATGAATACACACAAAGCCATACTTGACGCTCAATCGCTGTTAACCCGTCGCAGATGGTTTCTCAGCCAGTGCGGGGTTGGTTTGGCGGGCATCGCTGCAAGCACCCTATTGGCAGAGGAATCTCCCAATAAGCTCAGTGCGAGCAGCTCGGGAATTGCGAATCCTTTGGCACCGAAACAACCGCATTTTCCCGGCAAAGCCAAGCGCGTCGTCTATCTGTTTCAAGCCGGTGCGCCCAGCCAGTTGGAACTGTTTGACCACAAGCCTGAGCTTACCAAGTTGAATGGTCAACTTCCTCCTCCCGAATTACTCAAGGGCTATCGCGCCGCCTTCATCAATCCCAACTCCGCTTTATTAGGTCCAAAATTTACCTATCAGCGCTGCGGCCAATCGGGCATTGAACTGAGCGAAGTGCTGCCTCACACTGCTAAGATTGCCGACGAGATTTGCCTCATTCGGTCGATGCAAACGGATGCAGTCAACCATGCCCCGGCTCAAATGATGATGAATACGGGATCGGAACAATTTGGGCGGCCAAGTCTCGGTTCCTGGGCTCTGTATGGACTGGGCAGTGAAGCCGCCGACTTACCTGGTTTTGTAGTGCTCACTAGCGCCAAAGGAACGAGCGGCGGCGCGAGCAACTACGGCGGCGGTTTTTTGCCGACCATGTATGGGGGTACACCGTTTCGCAGCGCGGGTGACCCAGTTCTATATCTTTCAAACCCCAAGGGCATCGATCAGGAGGCGCAACGCACGAGCTTGGATTCCTTGAATCGCTTGAATGCGCTCGCCTTGCAGCAGGTTGGTGATCCAGAGATTGCCGCGCGTATCCAAAGTTACGAAATGGCATTTCGCTTACAAGCAAGCGCGCCCGAGTTGATGGACTTGAGCCAAGAAAGCCAGGAATCGTTGAACCGTTATGGCATCAAGGACGCCCAGCAACCGAGTTTCGCTCGCAACTGTTTACTAGCGCGACGATTGGTTGAACGCGGTGTACGCTTTGTCCAGTTGTTCCATGAAGCCTGGGACCAACACTCTGGTCTATTGGCTGGAGTTAAACAAAATGCACTGGACACCGATCAAGCCAGTGCGGCTCTGGTAATGGATCTCAAGGATCGCGGTTTACTTGAAGACACCCTGGTCATCTGGGGCGGTGAGTTTGGTCGAACACCGATGGTGCAAGGCGGCAACGATGGCCGCGACCATCACAATCGCAGCTTTAGCATTTGGATGGCTGGTGGCGGCTTGAAGCGCGGTTATGTGCATGGTGAGACTGATGAATTAGGATTCAATGTTGCCCACCATCCGGTACACGTCCACGACTTGAACGCCACGTTGCTGCACATGCTGGGATTTGACCACACACGCTTGACGTTCCGCGTTCAAGGCCGCGATTATCGTTTGACCGACGTACACGGCAACGTGGTTCGAGACATTCTGGCTTAGCACACTCTCCACAATGGTTTGGGAGTTTACAATGGAACAATTCAAATGCGCCGCGTTGGTCCGTCGTCGCAATTCTCGCGGCACAACAAAATTGGCGAATAGAATCGCAATTCATTCATCGCGCCATTGTGTCACTGATCGCTATTGGCCCAATCTCAAGGCGGTGCCCCATATGTCAATGCAACACACGCTTCTGGTTCCCCTGCTAGGATGCCTGCTGCTGGGCTGCAATGGTTCGCGGCCCGCGCCGCCGCCAGCCGAACTCAATAAGGCGGTCGAAGAGGCGGTTAGCAGGGGCTTCGACGAAATTGGAAAGCAACTTGACGCGACTGACAAGGACTTGAAACAGAAGGCGGTTTCGTTCCTGATCGAAGGCGTGCGCGATAACGAGCATGAACGCGAACTGTTCTCCCAGGTTCAACGCCTAGAGGACGCCGGCACCAAATCTAACAGTGTTAGTTCTGGTGGAGGCTATTACCAGAAAGATATTTACTTTCGGATAAGTCCCATCAGCGATATGGAAGCGGCGGCCGCAAGAATCGATTTCGGGCTGGTACTCGCCGTGGACCCGACGGACCGCGTTGTTTTGGTAGACGCATCGGCCAAGCTGGCACCGCGGCCCGCGCAGGGTTGGCCCGGTGCCAAGGCGATCGATGACTACGTGGTTCGCAAAACAGCAACATGGGCCGTCACGCAAGCTGGCGCCGATCTGGTCAAGAAATTCGGTCCCGAGAAAGTCGTCGTCGTCCATATGCCCGAAGAGCCCAGAGAAACACCTGGAGTTTCTCTGTCGCCCGATAAGCATCCGCTTGTTGCAAAACTCCGAACGCTCGCCCCCGAAACTTTAGCCTCGAACTTTCCTGGTTTCGGCCCGAAAGGTAAGAATTTCGTCACCGCCACAGTAGCACCAATTCAGAAATTAGACGACGTGGTCAAGGCTCTCGACGGCGCGGAAATCCTGGCCGTCGATGAACAACGACGCGTTATCCTTATCGGGAACGTGGCCGATCTAAAACCGCCCGGAGCAGAAGTCAAGGAACTCGCGCCAGCCAAGTGATAGGCAAACCACTTGGATGTTCGCGGCATAACCGGCGGTTCGCCTTTGGAATGTGCGGCGATACTGCCCGTTGCAATCGTTAAATCCTGACTTCTTTTTGGCAGACTGCCGCCATCGCTCAAGCGTGAGGTAGGATTAAAGAAGGCGCATCGTTTGTGGGGTCGATGGAGAAAAGCACTATGGATAACTTTACAATAGCAGCAGCGAGTGCGGTCAAACAATCGCAGCTCCAAAATCAAATCGATTTTGCCGTCGCAGGCAAAGTACTTCAGGCGCAAAAGCAACAAGGTGACGCTGCCATTCAATTAATTGAACAAGCGGCGCAAGTCCAAAAGCAGTTGGCCAGTGGCCAACTGGATGTTGAGATTTAAGTTGCTTCGATCCGTTAGTTAGTTCACGGTCGCATCCGGCAGATGCGACCCAACGCGAAGTGGCGTAAGCTTCCAGCTTGCGATGGAGCGACCAAGCCATTGAAAAACGACTGCTACACGTCCAAATTGCGAACTTCTAGGGCGTGTTTCTCGATGAATTGGCGGCGTGGTTCAACTTTGTCGCCCATGAGCACTCGGAACATTTCGTCAGCGGCACCCGCATCGACAAGGGAAACCTGAAGTAGTGTGCGATTCGAGCGATCGAGAGTAGTTTCCCGCAGCTCTTCGGGGTTCATTTCACCTAACCCTTTGAAGCGAGTCACCTGCATGCCTTTCTCGCCAGCCGAGCGAATCGTCGGCAGCAGTACTCGCAGGTCATCCATCCCCGAGCGATTGTCGTCGCGATTCACGTGAAATTTAGATTCGGTTTTGCCGGTGCGTTCTTGTGGGATCAAGTCCTGAATGGTGAAGCCGTGTTTAGCAAGCTCCTTGAGAGCAGTGTTGATCGTCCGCACTTCATGCATCTCGACAAAGTGAGCCTGCAGTGGTGCATCGGCAGGTTCTGCCGGGGCGGCCTCCCCTTCGGCAACGGGGGCCATGGAAACTCTAGCTTCGAGCGAGAGGCCTTCCTTGGTAGCGAAGTCATCCATGTCCTTGCGAGTCTGAAAGAAGTGCGCGTCGTTGCCGACTCTGAGCAAGAATTCAGGAACGCGTAAAGTCTTCTCATCGATGCGTTTGGCGTGTTCCTTCAAGCCAACGCCGCGGCGTTCAAGTGCCAGCAGCGCATCTTCCATGGTGGCCAGTGTTTCGCTGAGATGACGCATTTCCGCTCCTTCAATGCGGCGACCGTCATCGGTTTCAAGCCAACAGTCGGCTAGTCCGCGTTCGAGCAACTGCGTCTTCATTTCCAATTCAGACTGGACGTAATAGCGTTCCTTCTTGCCACGCACCACGCGGAACAACGGTGGCTGGGCTAAGTAAACGTGACCGCCAACGACCAATTGATACATTTGACGATAGAAGAAGCACAGCAGCAGCGTGCGAATGTGCGAACCGTCGACGTCGGCGTCCGTCATGATAATGACTTTATTGTAGCGACGTTTGCCGATCTCTTGATCGGCACCGATGCCGCTGCCGATGGCTTGGATCATGCTCTGAACTTCTTCGTTGGCGAGCACTTTATCTTCGCGGCTTTTGTAAGCGTTGATGATTTTACCGCGGAGAGGCAAGATGGCTTGGAAGTCGCGGAAGCGGCCACCCTCGGCGCTGCCACCTGCCGAATCACCTTCGACCAGGTAGAGTTCACACTCTTCCATCTTGTTGCTGATGCAGTCACGCAGTTTGCCTGGCAGGCCACCTCCGCTGAGTGCATCTTTGCGTTTGCGGAGTGCGTCTTTCGCTTTCCTAGCTGCTTCACGGGCCTCGCACGCAAGCAGTCCTTTCCTTACGATCAGCTTGGCATTTTTGGGGTTTTCTTCCAAATACTTTTGGAGTGCATCGCCGACAGAGCTGTTGATGATACCTTCGATTTCGCTATTACCGAGTTTCGTTTTGGTTTGGCCTTCGAACTGAGGATGCGGCACTCGCAAGCTCAGCACCGCAGTTAAGCCTTCGCGGAAGTCGTCGCCCGTCGGCACAAGTTCTTTAAATAGGTTTTCCTTTTTGCCGTAGTTGTTCAGGGTTCGGGTGAGCGCGGAACGAAAACCAGAAACGTGCGTACCGCCTTCAATCGTGTGAATGTTGTTCGCGTAGGATTGGACGTTTTCGGTGTACTCCGTTGAGTACTGCAAGGCAATCTCATAGCGGATTTCGTCGCGCGCGCCCTTGATCAAAATCACGTCGGGATGAACCGGTTCGCTGGCTCGATTGAGGTACTCAACGAATTCTTCGATTCCGCGCTCGTAAAAGAATTCATCTCCATCATTCTTACGCTCATCGCGAAAGCGGACGCGTACGCCGCTGTTCAAAAACGCCAGTTCTTGTAGACGCTTGTGAAGGGTATCATATTCAAACGTAGTGACGGGAAATATCTGTCCGTCAGGTTTGAAAGTCGTCTTGGTGCCGCGTCGATTCGTTGCGCGACCTTTGAGAACTGGGCCAGTGGCTACGCCACGCTCGTAAGCCTGCGTCCATACGAACCCATCACGGGAGACTTCGACTTCGCACCACTGAGAAAGAAAGTTGACTACTGTCACTCCCACACCGTGCAAGCCGCCTGACATTTCGTACGATTTTTTATCAAACTTGCCGCCAAACTTGAGCACAGTCATGACGCCTTCAAGCGTGCTGACTTCGCGGTCCATTTCTGCGCTCAACTGCGCATGTATGCCTGTTGGAATTCCACGACCATCGTCTTCAACGGTCACGGACCCATCGGTATTGACGGTCACGGAAACGAATTTCGCGTGGCCAGTCATCGCTTCGTCGATTGAATTGTCGACCACTTCATACACCAAATGGTGCAAACCTTTGATCGAAGTGCCGCCGATGTACATGGCGGGTCGAGCGCGAACATGTTCGATGTCGCTTAGATGCTTCAAATCTTCCGAAGAGTAATCGGAGCGATCCAGGTGAATTTCGTTTTCGTCAGTTGGCGTGAGGTCGTTCGATGAATCCGATTCGTTACTCATCCTAGTATTCCACCGAGTGCGAGCCCGGCTCCAAACGAGTGCTTAACAGTTTGCGATTGCCGTTGGTTTCGCCGTTAGGCTCCCCAACCGCCACTTTGCGTCGACTTTCGACCCTTAAGCGGCTTCAAAACGTGCCCCGCATTGTACCATCTTCGCGCCGTCTTGAATGGCCCAAATCGCTGCATTTCAGGTCTTTTGTTGGCAGTCGTAAGTCCTTCAGAGTAAACACTGTAGGGTGGGTTGAGGAACGAAACCCACCAAGCTGCGCGGCGGTTTTTGCCGACGGCTCGAGCGACTCGGAAACACTGCGCCAGGAAGCGAAGAAATTTGCCTGCCATTGCGTTATAGTTAGCCTCATCGTGCTCGACAAAATCACAAAATTCCTCCTGCGAATTGAGCTCACCATGCGCCGCCGAATCCTGTGTTGGACCGCCCTCCCCTGCCCTGCTTGGGCGTTTCTAATACTGGCCTGCAGCTTTCCATGCGTGCAATCTGCAGAGCCGGCAGCGATTCCTCTGTGGGTTGGTGGTGCACCGGGTTCAGAAGCTCGTAAGGCTGAAGCCGAGAAAGCGGACGTCGGCCCTGGCAAGTGCAACGTGACCAACGTTCATCATCCATCGATTACGCCGTACTTGCCAGCGGCAGACAAGGCGACAGGAACAGCAATCATCATTGCCCCTGGTGGCGGGCATCGGGTGCTGTGCCTTGGTCACGAAGGGAACAGTTTGGGCGAGTGGTTCGCTGACTACGGAATCGCCGCGTTTGTGCTCAAGTACCGCCTGGCGCGCGAAGCCGGATCGTCTTACACTGTCGATGAGCACGCGATGGCGGATACGCGTCGCGCGATCCGCATGGTGCGCACGCGCGCGAATGAGTGGAAGATCCATCCCGATCGGATTGGTATTCTCGGTTTTTCGGCCGGAGGCGAATTGGCCGCGCTCGCAGCGATGAAGTCTGACGCGGGCCAGTCAGATGCAGCCGACGCAATCGAACGAGTCAGCAGTCGGCCGGACTTTCAAGTATTGATTTATCCCGGCAGCTCGAATCGCTTTTCAGTCGAAGCTGGCATGCCCCCCGCGTTCATCGCGCTGGGTGCCAAAGATCGTCCTGACATTTCGATTGGCATGGCGGAGTTGTATTTAAAATACAAACAGGCTGGTGTTCCTGCGGAGTTGCATATCTACTCGAACGCCGATCACGGCTTCGGATATCGTCCTGATTCAAAATCCGCTGCAGGTGATTGGCCACTGCGCCTGCGCGAATGGTTGGTTGATAGTAAGTTGCTAACAGAATGATGCAGTAGGCACTCTGGGCCGTTAAGCTTCATTCGTTCGCGAAAACAGCGTATCAAGGCTACGGATTCTTCGTGGACAAGGCTGCGGCCGAATTCGGGCATCATGGAGCCAGAGTGGATGGTTTCGAGGCGGTAGAGCATGATCGATTTATCCTCGCAGAGCGTGGAGGAAGAGCTTGGGCAATCTTGTCAGTTTGGGCACTTCGTAAAGTTCCAGCAGAGACCACGCGATCTGGTTGGCAGACCGATTAGTTGGATACCAAGCCGGCTTCGGAAAATTGCTGAGCGGTCCCCAAAGTACCGCTTTGTCAATTTCGCTGATACAAAACACATTGTGGACATGGCCGATTCCGCTTATGGGTTCGTCGATGGTTGCACCGGGATAGCCGCCCCACGGAGGCGTCATCAAGCCGTAGGATACACCAGACCATTGATTGATACTGACGGTGCCGTAACGCAACTTGACGAGCGCTCCATCGATTGAATTCATATTGCGTCGCTGGAAATCACTGGGAAAAGTCAGCGAGGCACAAAGTGTTCCGAACAATTGTTCGTTCGCGAAATCAACCGCCGACTCAAGAAACGCTTTAGGCTCAGATGCGTCCAACTGGGTTTCCGCGCAGACACAGACAAACGATTCTTCATCAAACAGCTGCGGCGAGTCGTTTCGATTCGCATCGCGAAGAAGTGTCCATGGGAGGGAACCGTCTGGCGCTACAGGACTAGTCCGACCCGTGGCGCGCGCAAAGCGCTCGGGAGCACCTGGGTAGTAAGCGAAGCGTGGTGGGATTCTGTTGAAAAGCGATTCGATGAGCTCGAGGAATTCGGCTCGCTGCGGCCACGCTCGACTCGTAACAATCATCTTAGTTGCCAAGCAATTGAATGACGCATTGTTCGTGATCGAAGCGACGACGTGTTCGGCTTGGCTGCGCAATTGGCGGTGGGTGTATTTTCCAGGGACAATGATCCAAGGCGAAACGTTTCCGAGCTCACTGGTAACTGGCTTGCTAACAAGGGGGCGATTTTCGCGAAGCCTGGTGGCTCGGTCTTGGGGATCGCGTCCCCACACGATTGCAGCGTGAGTTAAATGTGAACCAGTTAAATGAAGGGACGTGATGGATGCATTGTTGACGATTGACTCACCGATGTCGGGACCGCCACTAACGATCCGCAACAATTTTGCATTGATAAGTGGGAGAAAAGCGTCATTGAAAAACGGTTCGAGGTAGTCGTTAACTGGATTGAGTTTAAGAAGGACTGCTTCGCGATCGTGAAAGATTTTATAGAGCGTATCGGAGGCTGGAATCGAACTAACGTTGCCGGCGCCAAGGACGCCCGCGATCTTGCCCACGGAGGTGATTGAGGTTTGCCAACTGCTAGTGAACAAGTCCGTGTCGCTGGTGCCGGCTTGTCGCCAAGCTTCGGCTTTCAGGCCAAAGAATGTCAGGCGGTCGAACATGCTGTCGACAGGCAGTACGGGAACACAGAGCCGCCCTTGCGAATTGCTACGAGGTCGGCCGGGCAGTGTGGGCAGCCCAGTGCGTTCGACTGCTTGTAAGACAAGCGACAGCACACGTAGGTAACGCAGAACAGCCGTGGGTCCTGCCAGGATCTCTTCAGCGGCGACAGGTTGATCGAAGCCAATATGCTTGGCTTCACACGCCGCTCGGACCCAGTCTTTCGCGACCCGCACAACCCCGAGACTGCATTCATCGGCCAGTTCGCGAAGCCTACTTAAAGAAGCACCGGCCAACCAGTTCGCGCCCTGGCTTAGGTCAGCGATCGCCGACGCTAAGTCGTGGGACACAAGTAACGACTGGCTGTGCATAAAGTGAGGTGCTCGCCTAGTTTCCGCCATGTGTTCCCGAGCGGGGTCAGCGGTGTCCGAGAACGCTTTGAGTCTTTGTAGAACAATTCCCACCTGACCTCTCTAGTTTGGCAGAGTCGCAGTCTCGCCGCCAGTCGTCGTCGAAACCCGCGGCTAATGCCCAATGGCACTCACTTTTGGCACGATAGTTGCGACCGTTGCTAAGCACAACGGCGAGGAGGGCTGGGCCTCCAGCTTCGCGGTTGCTTCGGCAAGCTCCGTCCATCCGGCGTTGGCGGCTGAGCCACGCAGGCGGTGAGCGATCAGCTGAACCGTCGTATAGTCCTGGCTGGCGAAGGCTTCATTGAGTTGCGAGATTTCCGAAGGCAATTGCTCAGCCAGCATGCGGCGTAGTTCCGCTCGCAATGCGTCGAACTCGGTTGGACACTGTGGTACACCGTACGGCTGAGGTCGATCGAGTGTTTGCAATACCGGCTTCAGCTCTGCGCACAACTCGTCAAACTCGATCGGCTTGTTGAGAATGCCGGCCACACCGATTTCGACCGCACAGCTCTCCCTAGTAAAATGACTGTCGGCTGTGATGATATAGATGAGCGTTTGAGATCCGCTGGGCAATGCGCGAATGGAACTCGCCAATCCGAGGCTCTGCTGCTGTCCCACATGCAGATCCAAGAGGACGAGCTTGGGAGTTCGCTCCTCGTACAAACTCAATGCTCGCGT